>PDTW01000005.1 GCA_002749055.1 Candidatus Altimarinota bacterium
ATATAATTTTCTTTAAAATTTTGAGGGTTTCATTTCTCAAATACTTTTAGTTCTATTTTGTATTCTCATAATCAATAAGAAACGTATCAAGGATTACATTTTTGTGTGGTTCAGGTGTTGTATATTCATCATGGAAAACTCCACAAACACTGGTACTTTGATTCTTCAAAACTACCTGTGAAGATATCTTCTACTGTCAAATTTACCTTACAATCTTCTTTTTTACAAGTCCATAGTTCTCAACTTCAAGAATATTCTAATCAACTTTGCACTTCTATAAAAACTTCTGGAACAGTTAATAATACTCAACTTCAAGAATTTTCTTCTTCAATTGTTTCTCAACTTCAAGTATTTTCTTCGTCCACTCATCAACTTCAAGAATTTTGCTCTTCTTCATCATCTATTTTTATATTTTCAACAAAAATATGATTTTCTTTAAAATCTTGAGGATTTCACTTTTCAAATACTTTCAGTTCTATTTTGTATTCTCATAATCAATAAGAAACGTATCAAGGATTACATTTTTGTGTGGTTCAGCTACTGTATGTTCATCACGAAAAACTCCATAAACTTCTATAAAAACTTCCGGAATAGTTAATAATATTCAGCTTCAAGAATTTTCTTCTTCGATTGTTTCTCAACTTCAAGTTTCTTCCTCATCTAATGTTCAGCTTCAAGTATTTTCTTCGTCCACTCATCAACTTCATGTTTCTTCTTCTTCGTCCTCTATTTTTATATTCTCAACAAAAATATAATTTTCTTTAAAATTTTGAGGGTTTCATTTCTCAAATACTTTTAGTTCTATTTTGTATTCTCATAATCAATAAGAAACATATCAAGGATTACACTTTTGTGTGGTTCAAGTATTATATGTTCATCAAGAAAAACTCCATAAACACTGGTATTTTGATTCTTCAAAACTACCTGTGAAGATATCTTCTGCTGTCAAATTTACCTTACAATCTTCTTTTTTACAAGTCCATAGTTCTCAACTTCAAGAATATTCTAATCAACTTTGCACTTCTATAAAAACTTCTGGGACAGTTAATTCAACTAATGTTCAACTTCAAGAATTTTCTTCTTCAATTGTTTCTCAACTTCAAGTTTCTTCCTCAACTAATGCTCAGCTTCATGTATTACTTTCCTCGTCTAATGTTCAACTTCATGTTTCTTCTTCAACTAGTGTTCAACTTCAACTATTTTGCTGATTGCTTTGATTTCTAATCAAAATATTCTTTAAAGTAAAATTTTCTAATTTATCTTTTTGTGAAACCTTAAAAAAAACTTTATTATTTCATACAGGAAAAACTACAGTATTAGGATTACATTTTAAAGATTGATCACTATCAAAACCAAAATCTATTTCACAGGACAATTTTGATGACAATTTTTTTCATGCTGGTGTTACTAATTTGAAATTGACCTTACACTCATCTTTTTTTTCATCACAAATATATTCTTCTTTTGTTAAATCTTTATCTAAAATATAGCTAGGATTTTGAAAAATTATATTAAAACTGGTATCAAAAATATCTTCTATTTTTCAAGAAAAAGCATTTTCAGTAACTCAGGTTTCAGAAAATAAGTCTTTTGAAGAAAATGAATTATTATCCAATCAAGTTCAAGATAAAATATCTCCAGTTTCAGCATATGTAAAAAATGGAAAAATTAGTAAAAAAAATGTTAATAATATCTTTTTAAACATTATCTCATAATACTAAATAATTTTTTAATTTCATTTTCATATTCTATAGCCATTTTATCTAAACTTTTTTGCTTATCAAAATCATGGACTAATTTATTTCTAAGTTTATGAAGCTCCCATATTTTATTTAAATTAGTTATTTCTTTTGGTTTTTCTTTAAGAATATCTCAAAAAGTTCAAGTATATCAAATTTGTTTTAAAATATTATGATACAACTTATCATAATCAATTATTTTTGTCTTTGGATCTGTAATTTTTTTTATTTCTCAAAAATTTTTTATGAAAAATTTTCTTTTTTCTTCTGAAAGAATCTTTTTTTTAGGTGAAAATATAAAAATCAAAGAAATAGCCAAAAAGAAAAATCAGATAAATGCTATTAAAATCATATTTTTATATAATAAATATAATAAAAACAATTTTATATATAATAATAAAAAAATACTTAAAGTAAAGTTAAATAAAAATTAAAAAAAATTAATGCTTTATTTATTTAGAAAAATAAATAAAATGATGTTTTAATTAAATATGTTAACAATAGACTAATGAAAATATTCGCTTTTGATACTGAAACAACTTGATTTATAAACAAAAAAGAAAATGACCTAGATAAACAACCTAGAATTATACAATTTGCATGAATATTATGAAATCTAGAAAATGGTGTATTTGAAGAAGAAGAAAGAGTAAATATACTAATAAATCCAAAAACTAATATTCCATTTTGAAGTTCTGAAATACATCACATATATGATGTAGACGTGAAAGATGCCCCATATATAGAAGAAGTTATTGATGATATAATGAAATATATAAATTGACCAGATATAATCATTTGACATAATATTGAATATGACGAAGATATGATAAAACTTGAGCTTAAAAGATTGCAAAAAGAGTTTCAATATAGACCAAAACAAATTGTCTGCACTATGAACGAAACTATAAACTTTTGTAAATTAGCAAAAAAAAATGAGGCATCAAAATGATTTAAAAGACCTAAACTATGAGAGTTATATAAAAAACTTTTTTGAGAATATTTTACTTGAGCCCATGATGCTATAGTAGATGTAGAAGCAACTTTAAAATGTTTTGTTGAATTAGTAAATAATTGAATAATAAAAGTAAAACAAAAACAAGATAATATAATGACTTTATTTTAATTAATCATTAAAAAATGCCTAACTTTTGAGACTTAATAAATGTAGAAGAACTATGAGAGAAAAGAGATTATTTTGTTAAAGAAAGATGAGAAATCTCTTTTTATTGCAAAGATTGTGAAAAAATCGTTGAAACAAAAAGAAAAAAACCAAATTGATTTATTTTTGAGTGCATAGAATGTAAATGAAAAAACATAGCATTATGAACATTAGAATCTCTAAAAACTAAGTATAATAAAAAAATGTAAAATAAAAAATTTGACAAAGTATATATAACGAATATACTCAGTTTATACTTTTAATAATTAAAAAAATCAAAAATGGATAAAAAAGAGGCATTAAATAATGCTCTATCAATGATAGAAAAACAATTTTGAAAAGGTAGTATAATGAAATTATGAGACAAAGATTGATGAATGAAAATTGAAACAACTTCATCTGGTTCTCTTTGACTTGATATAGCTTTATGATGATGATATGCTAAATGAAGAATTGTAGAAATATATTGACCTGAATCATCGTGAAAAACAACTCTTACTCTTCATGCTATTGCTGAATGTCAAAAAGCATGATGAACAGCAGCATTTATAGATGCTGAACATGCACTAGATCCTGAATATGCTAGAAAAATATGAGTAAATACTGATGAACTACTTATCTCTCAGCCTGATTATGGTGAACAAGCTCTAGAAATAACAGATTCTTTAGTTAGATCTTGAGCAATAGACCTTATTATTGTAGATAGTGTAGCAGCTCTTACTCCTAAAGCTGAAATAGAATGAGATATGTGAGATAGTCATATGTGACTTCAAGCTAGATTAATGAGCCAAGCTCTTAGAAAAATAACTTGAGCTATAAATAGAACTTGAACTACTGTAATATTTATAAATCAAATTAGAATGAAAATCTGAGTTATGTTTGGTAGTCCTGAAACTACAACTTGAGGTAATGCACTTAAATTTTATGCTAGTCAAAGATTAGATATTAGAAAAAAAGCAAAAATTGAGGCATGAGTTGCTATGGATAAAGAAGTAACTTGAAATCTTACAAAAGTTAAAGTAATAAAAAATAAAGTAGCTCCTCCATTTAAAGAAGCTGAATTTGATATAATGTTTAATCAATGAATATCTAAAGTATGAGAAATATTAGATATTTGAGTAAAAACAGAAATAATCAAAAAAGCATGAGCTTTTTATTCTTATTGAGAAGTTAAACTTTGACAAGGTAGAGAAAAAGCAAAAGCATTCTTAGAAGAAAACAGAGAACTGGCAAACGAGATAGAAGAAGTTATAAAAAATAGTTTATAAAAAATTCTTTTGACTAAATTACTAAAATAGTTAAAATATTAGCACTTAGAAAAAACAAGTGCTAATATTTTTTTAAATTAAATGATAATGACAAAGCATAATTTTGAGGCCGAAACTGGTCAAATACTAGAACTTTTAACTCATTCTATTTATTCTAACAAAGAAATATTTTTAAGAGAAATAATATCTAATGCATCGGATGCTATTGACAAAGCTAGATTAAAATCTCTTACAGATACAAATTTTCTTTGAGAAGATAATGAATTCAAAATAACTATAGTTGTTGATAAAGAAGCAAATACTATTGAAGTTAGCGATAATGGTATTTGAATGACAAAAGATGAATTACACAAAAATATATGAACGATAGCAAAATCTTGAACTAAAGATTTTATGGAAAAATTAAAAAAAGCTAAAGAAACTAAAGAACATAATTTAATCGGACAATTCTGAGTTGGTTTTTATAGTTCATATATGGTTGCTGATAAAGTTGAATTAGAAACTAAATCTCCCCTTGATGAAAATTCATATAAATGGATTTCTGATGGTAAATCATGATATGAAGTTAGTCTTTGAGCTAGAAAAGAAAGATGAACAACAGTAAAAATTTTTGTTAATGAAACAAATAAAGAGTTACTTGAAGAATGGAAAATTAGAGAATTAATAAAAAAATACTCTAATTATGTATGAGTTCCAATAATGATGAAAGAATTGGAAAATGAACAAAACAAAGATAAAGAAAAAAAGTTTGAACAAGTTAACCAAACTAAGTCTATTTGGACAAAAAATAAATCTGAAGTTAAAAAAGAAGAGTACGAAGAATTTTATAAAACTGTTTCAATGGATTTCAACCCTCCTTTAGCATATTCTCATAATAATGTTGAATGAATAGTTAGTTATAAATCACTTATATATATACCAAAACAAAAAAATATGTTTGCTGATTTAAGTGATCCAAACAAAGATTATTGACCTAAACTATATGTTCAAAATGTATTAATTTTGGAAAATGCTAAAGCTCTTTTACCAGTGTGGCTAAGATTTGTTTCTGGAGTTGTTGAAACAAATGATATACCATTAAATGTTAGTAGAGAATTATTACAAAGTAACACTGTTCTTGAAAAAATAAAGAAAGGACTCGTAAAAAAAGTAATTACTGAACTTAAAAAATCTTTAAAAAATTCTCCTGAAGATTATGATGTATTTTTGAGTAATTTTTCAAATTTTTTAAAAGAATGAGTTTATTATGAGTGAGAAAAAGAAGAAATAGCTTCTTTATTAAAATTCAAATCAATGAAAACTTGAAAAATGATAACTCTTGATGAATATCTTGAGTCAGCTAAAGAAGAAACTATAACTGTTCCACATAATCATGAACACAAAGAGTGAGAAAAATGTGAACATAAAGAGGAAACTAAAACTGTAAAAACTATATACTTTATAAATTGAAAAAGTGAATCTGAAGTAAAATCTAGCCCATATTTAGAACAATTTAGAGATAACGATGTTGATGTACTTTTTTTAACTGACCCTATTGACTCATTTTTAATTCAAGCATTTACTGAATATAAATGAAATAAATTAAAATCAGCAACTAGCAGTGATATATCATTAAAAGAAGAAACTAAAGAAGAAGCTGAAAATAAAGAAAAAAATATTAAAAAATTCAAAGATTTCTTAGAATTAGTAAAAAATATTATTTCTTCAGATAAAATTGAAAAAGTTGAACTTAATGAAAAACTTTGAACTGCAGTTTCTGCACTTAAAACTCCTGATGGCTGAATGAATCCTCAAATGGAAAAAATGATGAAATCAATGTGACAAGATGTTCCCGCTCAAAAAAGAATCTTAGAATTAAATCCAAATTCAAGCCTTGTAAAAGCGATGAAAACTGAATTTAACAAAGATGTAAAATCAAAGAAATTAAGTAAACTAATTAATTATACATATTCTCAGGCTGTTTTATTAGAATGATGAGAACTTGAAAATATGGCAGAATTCTTAAAAAGTACAAATGAATTTGCTAAAGATTACTTAAAATAAAAGCAAAGTCTTAGATTTATTTTCTAAGACTTTTTTATTTATTAAACTTTGAACTAGTGAAGTTTAGATAAAGGTCCTGAGTAAAAACATATTGTGATTCTCAAGAGTGTTGAGTAGCAGAAATTTCTCTAAAAAAACTTGATTTTTGAAAATTTTATTTATAATTTATATTTGTTTTTATTAAATAAACATAAATGTATGAACTTTTCAAATAAAAAATTAGGAAAAACAATTCTCTGAACTTGAGTTTGAGCGTGAATTATAGCGCTTGCTTTGTCTGTAAATACTAACGATACAGTAGCGGACTTTCAACAAGAAGTAGAAAAACAAATTCAAGACCCAAAAGGAATAAAGAGAAAAAATTTAACTCCAAAAAATATAACTCCAGAAGAAATAGACAAATATATTAATAGAATAATGTGAAAAAATAAATAGTAAAAAAATAAAAAAGTAAAAATCTATGTAATTGTTCAATAATAGAACAATTACATAGTGAGGCTATATTTATGATAAAGTTTTTCTTTAAGATTAGCTATAATTGCAGTATGGAAGAAATGAGATGAAATATCTTATAATACGAAGTTTTAGGCTTATTATCCCTATTATATCTTGTCTTTTTGTATAATTTTGTAATTCTTTTTTGTATTTCATAATATTTTTAAGTATAA
>PDTW01000023.1 GCA_002749055.1 Candidatus Altimarinota bacterium
TGTAAATACTTTTGTCTCATTTGGTGCTAGAGTTGATAGTGTCATAGAACTCATATCTATTCAAGTTCCATTTCAATTAAAACTTGTCTCTGTCACTGTTACTCAAGATAATGTTACATTTCAGGTATTTTTTACTTCAAATGTATATGTTATTGTTTCTCACAAAACTAAATTTATCTTATCTGCTGTCTTGTTTAACTCTATACTTGGAGTTTGTATTTTTAGAGTAGCTATCTCTGAAGTTCTAACACAACTATTCGCAGAACAAGAAAGCTCTACCTTATATTGATATCAATCTTTACTTGTATCATTTTGTACTCAAAGATTAAGAGTTGAATTAGTCTCTCCAGGTATTTGTTGAAACACAGTTCCAGATCAGGTATTTTCATACCATCTATAGCTTACTGTATCTACAGAGCCTGAATTCCAATCTGGTTGACTACCAGTGAAGCTAGTAGTTTTAGTAGCATCAGCTGTTACCGCAAATATTGCTGATTGTCATAATGCTATACTTTGATCTATAGGTTGATTTATAATATCTATTTTAGCTGCTATTTGTGATGCCCCCGTTCATTGTGTGATAGGAGTAGTTCAAGAAAGAACTAATCCACTACCACTTACAGTTCCTATTATTGAACCACTGGAGTTAAGAGCTCATGACAATATATCTCAATCTCATTCTAAAGCATCTGAACATCAATCATTATCACTGTCTATATCTAAATAATTTGGAATACCATCTTTATCAATATCACAATTTAATACTACAGCATAAGCCATTACTTGTGAAGAAAAAGCTCATCACTTTTTTATTAATTCTGATTTTGTGGTAATTCTTAAGTTCTTACCTTCAGTATAAAACATTGCGTTTCTAGGCGGGATAGAATAATCATTAGGACGAGTGTTTAAGTAGGTAATTGTTTGAGTATTTTCTCCAAGAATAGCTCCTGAATTATTTGGATTACCTCCTAACTCCTCCATTAAAGAGAAGTTAGTTCCATCAGTTGTAAAAGACAAACTTTCTTCCCAATTACTAAAATTATGATTTGTAACTTGTGCATCAAAAACTGCTACTTTTATAGGATAAATTACTCCATTTTTTTCTGCTGTAAATAAGATATCATAAGTAACAGTACCTATACTAGGAAAAAGTGTTTTTATAGCTTCTGCATTACCAATAGGATTATACTTTGAAACAGAATAAGATGAAGCATAACCACCCCCCATACCAATAGAAGTAATAGCATCATTTCCTGAACGATCTACATTTTGGATTTCAGCCTTATAAGTAACACCGTTATGAATAAATTGTGTTGTATAAACAGTTGCCCCTGTAGAATTAGAATTGATATCTAACCCTGTCCAAGAAAAAAAATGTAAGTCTTTAGTATAATTACCATTACCTATAATTGTTTGTGTACTTTCATTACAATAATATAATTCATCAGTGTCCAAAATACCGTCATTATCAGAATCTAGGTCAATAGAATTAATAATTCCATCATCATCTTGATCAACAGAAGTTGCATAAATATTTCAAATAGAATAAAAAAAACTGAGAACTATAATGATAAAAGTAGTAAAATTTTTAAAATTCATAGCTATATTAAATTAAAATAAAATAAATATAATCAAGAATATCATATTAATAAAAAAAAATCAAAAAAACTATTCTTTTAATTATCTTGTTTAATAAAAAAAGTAAAATTATATTGTTTAAACTCTATTTATTAACTAGAATTACAATTATGTAAGTGGTTTAACAAATAATTTTAAAAAATTTTATAAAAATTACTATTTAATGATTCTTTTGGTATAATAAAATAATAATCTTATTTAAGGTGCAAGTTACAAATTCTATAGTTGTAGAACTAAAAATAGACAATCAAAAAAGGCTTTACATAAAGGAAAATCCACTTTCCCATTTTGTAAAAACCTTGAATTTTATCAATTGGTGGAGCTAGAGGGTATCGAACCCTCGTCTTAGGAGGCTAGAATTATACATCTACTATCATATTTCATTTTAAATATTCTAAAAAGTTGAAAATAAACAAAAATCTTTATAGAAAAAACTTTCTATTAAATACTAATATTTCCAAGAAAAGTTTTAATACAAAAAATATTAGACTAAATTTTAGTAATTTAAAGAAACTTCTTTAGTTAAATTTTCTTCAAATGTGTAGTAGGCCATTCGGCGCTCATTCACTTGGAAAGACTACTGCAGAAACATAGCTTATGCCATTACTGCTACTGGAGAAGTTATACTTCTAAATCCAGTTGCTACTTTTTTAAGAGAAGAAGCGAAACCTCTGTATGTTCTGTTAGCAGTTATGCTAGTCCTTGTTTGATTAAGGAAGTTCAAAGACATCTCCCTGATAGCATATAAAACTAACTGATTCTCCTAATAGAAACCATATTAGCCCCAAAATGTTTAATAATTATATATATTTTTTAATAAAAGTAAAAAATTTAATTATTAATTACTACTTTTCATCATATCAACTAAAATAAAATTCATTTATAAAGTCTATATTAAACTCTAATAATTCTCAATTTTTCATATCTTTAAAATCATAATCTAGATATTCTCAAACAACTGAAGATCAAGCAAAAAATATATCTTTTTCTTCCTTTTTAATAAGCTTATAATAAGCAAAAATCTTTTTATCTTTTAGTAATTCTGGTATAGAATAAGCATTTACAAAAGCCTTAAACTCTCACCTATTATTATTAACAAAAGTCATAAGATTATATCAACTCTTTAAAGCTTTTTTAGGAGCTTGTATAGCCTCTTTAATTGAAACTCATTTATCTAACTCAGATGAAATTGATAATCCCATAATTGTTGTACCATTTTTATTTTTATAATAATCATAGTTTATTCACTCTAATTCTGCTAATTTTTTATAATCAAGTAATCAATTATAAAATAGATATCATTCATAACCATTTTTCGAAATAAAATTAAATGGATGTGAATTAAATGAGCTTACATGTCCTTCATCTGTTATTCTAAGCTCAGACATTAACATAAATTCTCAAGTTAAATTATTTATTTTATCTTTTAAATTAGAAAATCATTTTTTATCATCAAAAAACGCCTGTCAATTTAGATAAGTATCAACACTATTTTCTGTTACAAGCAAATATCACCAACCATGAATATGTTGATTTTTCACCTTTGGTACTCAAAGTGTTTTAGCCACATACTCTAAATGTGGATCATTATAACCTGCTTTATAAAAGGCATCCACATAATCTATAGCTTTTTGTTTATTTGTTCATTTTAAAAATAGAATTCTACACATTTTATTTTATACTTATTAAATAAATTAAATATTTATAATTAAATTTTACTTTCTACAGCTTCATTTTTTTACCCAAAAAACTACCTTTTTTTTCTTCCTTTTAATTCTAAAATTTTATCTCTAAGTTCTGCTGCTAATTCAAAATCCATATTTGAAGAAGCAATATCCATTTCTAATTCAAGTTTACTTATTTCTTTTTTAATATCTTTTATTTTTTCTTCTCTTCTATGTTTTTTTTGTGAATCTATTCATATATCTTTTATAGAACTAAAAACTGTTGTTGGGATAATTTTATTTTTTTTATTAAAATCACTTTGGATAGACCTTCTGTAATTTGTCAAATCTATAGCCTTTTTCATAGCATTTGATATAACAAGTCAACTTTCATTAAAGTACTTTCATTTGTCAAGAATATATAATCAATTTTTCTTTTTAGATTTATCAAAATCTTTTATTTTTTGAACATACATATAAACTTTTCACTCACTATTTCTAGCAGCTCTTCATATTATTTGAATCAAAGATGATTCGCTTCTTAAAAATCATTGTTTATCAGCATCAAGTATAGCAATTTTGGACACTTCTGGTAAATCTAAACCTTCTCTTAATAAATTTACTCATACTATAACATCTATTCCTCATTCCCTTAATTCTTTCAAAATTTCTAGTCTTTCTAATGTATCGACTTCACTATGTAAGTATTTTACCTTGACTCAATTTTCCATTAAATAATCAGCTAATTCTTCACTAGACCTTTTTGTAATTGTTGTAATAAGCATTCTTTGTCATTTTGAAATAACTTTATTTAAATTACCCATTATATCATCTACCATAAAATCCATTGGTCTAATAATAATTTCTGGATCTAGAAGTCAAGTTGGTCTAATAACTTGAGGAATTATTCTATTATTTTCATTAGTTATCCATGCTCAAACTTCTATCGGATTAAATTCAAAAAAATACTTCGGATTATCTGAGCTTTTCTCAATTTCATAAGTTCATGGGGTAGCCGACACCGCTATCGTTTGCTTTAATTTATTTTCAAATTCTAAAAATTTTAGTGGTCTATTTTCCAAAGCTGAAGGAAGTCTAAATCAATTTTCAACAAGATTAGTTTTTCTTGCTCTATCTCAAGCATACATAGCTCAGATTTGAGGAATAGTCATATGAGATTCATCTATAAAACATAAATAATCATCTCAAAAATAGTCCATAAGTGTATAAGGAGCTTCTCAAAGTTTTCTTCAATCTAAATAAGAAGAATAATTTTCTATTCAATTTACATATCAAACTTCTTGCATCATTTCAATATCATATTCTACTTTTGTTTTTAATCTTTCATATTTTAAAACATCTCAATTTGACTTAAATGCTTCTAATCTTTTATCCAACTCTTTTTGAATTTCCGGAATAATTTGTTTTATTTTTTCTTTTGATGTAACTGTATGTTTTGCTGGAAAAATATTTACTATATTTAAGTGTTCAAATATTTCTCATGTTAAATGGTTTCTCCTTGTTATTTCACTAACTTCATTTCACCAAAACTCAACTGTAAAAACAGAATCTTCACTTGATGGAAAGATTTCTAAAACATCTCACATAACTTGAAATGTTCATGGCTTAAAATCTGCTCATGCTCTTTTATATTGAAGGTCTACTAAATTTTTTAAAAGATTTTCTATAATATATTCTTTTCAAATTTCTATACTAAAAATAGCATCTGTATATGATTTAATATCTCAAATACCATAAATACAACTAACACTTGCAACTATTATTACATCTTTTCTTGTTAGTAAATCTTGTGTGGCAGCATGACGAAGTCTATCTATTTCTTCATTTATTGTTGCTTCTTTCTCTATGTAAGTATCAGTTTTGGAAACATATGCCTCTGGCTGATAATAATCATAATATGAAACAAAATAATGAACTGAATTATTAGGAAAAAACTCTTTGAATTCTTGAGCCAATTGAGCTGCAAGAGTTTTGTTATGAGCTATTACAAGAGTTGGTTTTTGTTCTTTTTCAATTATATTTGCCATTGTAAAAGTTTTTCAGCTTCAAGTAACTCACCAAAGAGTTTGCCAATCATATCACAAGTCTAAATATTTAGTAATATTATTTATTGCATCGCCCTGATCTCACGAAGGAGAATATTCTGATTTTAAAACAAATTTTTTAGCCATTTTTGTTAATTATTTTTACGAAAAAATATTATATTTCTTAATTAAAAGAAATCAATAATAATTAATTCATTATCTTTTTAAATTCTATAATTAGCCAAATTATAACTCATCATGATGCTAACCATAAATTAGTTATATTAGATACCATAATATTCATAAAGCTATCCATAATTTTATTTCTTTTCAGAAGTCAAAGAATAGATTTAAATTCAGGCCAACTAGTAAGAGTGGCTAAAACCAGAAATCAAATAAGTCATTTAGGTGCATTAGAAGCATCTGCTGTGAAACTAACTATTTTATCAAGAAAAGATCATGAAATTAAAAGTATTATTATTCATAAAGGTAAATACATCTTATTCTCAGATTTTTCAACTTCAGTAGAATCATGAACATCTACAAATTTTTTGCTAAACAAGTAAAAACTAGTAAACAAAGTTATTCATACCCAATATATAAATAAACTTTCTGGAATCTTAAAAAAAATTGTTGCTAAAAAAGCAGTTAAAACAAAACTAGAAAAGAAAAAAAATTTATGCTGGAATTCTTTAACCTTTAAAAACATTCAAGTAACAAAAATTCAAATTATAAGTAAGATTGGATTCATAACATTTGATCACAGTGGTGTACTTGCAGCAAACAAGATATCTCAAGTTACAAGTCAAACTATCAAAACTAATGCTTCTGGTCAATTTGTGATAAATCCCGTGATTTTTCATAGTCATTTAACATTTTTCAATGCTGAAAGAATAAGTTCTATGCTTAATCATATAAAAAACATCAAAATTATTACAGCAATAGCTCAATAAATTGAGTTAATTATATCTCAGTTTGATAATATTGCCGAAAAAATAAAAAACAATAATGTAATAATCCATATTACTATATCTAGCTTTTGTATTGATTCCTTTATTATAGACTTCATAAACAATATAATCTTTAAAAATAAATTCGTTACATACTCTATTCATAAAAGATTAAAAGTCTAATTTGATTTAGATGAAAAAAATAACTATTAAAAAAATAATAGCAAAATCTAATTTTAAAAGAACTTAAAGACAAAAAGGTCAAAATAGTATGAAAAATTGTAAAGAAAACTAATTTATGATACCATATTATTGTTTTAGTTAGAAAAATAATAAATATGAATAATGCATTTACAGATGCTATAAATAAATCAAGTGAATCTTGAGAAAATATCACAAGAGAGGAGTGGGAAAAGATAAAAAAAGACAAAGAAGTTATTTTATCTCAACTTGATAGTATAGACTCAATAGGATACTTTAACTCAATATACTGAGAATTAGAAAAAGCTTTTGAAAGCAATCTTAAAGAAGTTACTAGTTTTAGTAATGCTAAATTATTAGAATTAAGGCTACTTTTATGAGTTGAAAAGGTATGAACAGATTTTGAGATAATTGAGAATAATGAATGATTTATTCTTAGTGAATATAACAAAAATATATTAGAAGAAATATATAATAAATTTTGAGAGATTTGATTAGAAAAGGTGCATTGAATAGATTTAGATATTTTAAAAATAATTTATAATAATATTGATAATGTAACTTTAGATAATATTGAAAATATATATAAGTTAACTCAAAATAGAGATATAAAACTTATAATTAACTATTTATTTCAAATAGAGTTATTTAGTTGGGATATTTTAGAGAATCTAGACTACTTAGAATTAAGTAATTTAACTGAACATTCATACATAATTGATATTATATCTAAAATAGAATGATTTAATTGGAATATTTTAGAAAACCTAGATTCTTGAGAATTAAATATTTTAACTGAACATTCATACATAATTGATATTATATCTAGAATAGAATGATTTAATTGGGGTATTTTAGAAAACCTAGATTCTTGAGAATTAAATATTTTAAATGAATATTCATACATAATTGATATTATATCTAAAATAGAATGATTTAATTGGAATATTTTAGAAAACCTAGATTCTTGAGAATTAAATATTTTAAATGAATATTCAGAAATAGTTAATATTATATCTAAAATAAAATGATTTAGTCGGAATATTTTAAAAAACTTAGACTCTTGAGAATTAAGTAATTTAACTGAACACTCATACATAATTGATATTATATCTAAAATAAAATGATTTAATTGGGGTATCCTAGAAAAACTTGATAATCATCAACTAGAAAACCTAAATAAATATTCATCTCTAACTTATGCTTTATCTCAAATTGATTGATTTAATTGGAATATTTTTGGAAAACTTGATAATCATCAACTAGAAAACCTAAATAAATATTCATCTATAGCTTATGATTTATCTAAAATAGATTGATTCAATTGGAATATTTTAAAAAAACTTGATGACAACCAGTTAGAAAATTTAGATAAATATTCAACTCTAACTTATACTTTATCTCAAATTGATTGATTTAATTGGAATATTTTAAAAAAATTAGATGATTGAAAGCTAAAAAATTTAGATAAATATTCGTACGTAATTAAGTATTTATCTCAAATTGATTGATTTAATTGGGATATTTTTGAAAAACTTGATAACCATAAATTAGAGAACTTAAATAAACATTTGTACATAATTAACTATCTATCTCAAATAGGTTGATTTAATTGGGATATTTTTGAAGAAATATTAAAATTATGAAAATTAAATGATTTAGATCCTTCTAAATTAGATTTATTTTTGAGAAAAGCTCTTCAGAAAAAAGATTTAATCTTTGCTGTTAACTATTTACTAGGAAATTTAAATAAAAGTGAGGTTTTAAGTTATTATAATAATAAGAGTAACAGTCCTAGAATATTTAGTGCTATATTTGAAAGTAAAAAAGATGATATAATAAAATCAATTAATAGACTTCACGAACCTGTTGATGGTATGAACGAAGCACAAACTGTAGAAAAAAGAAAAGAGATAGCAAGTAATTTGTTAGATATAGAACTATTTAATTTAATATGATATTGATGAGAATTATATACATCAAGTTTTAGAGATATTTTAATTCCTGAGTTAGTAAATAGGCTAAATAAAAGCAAAGTATGATTTATAGGATTTATAAAAACAGTTGATAAAAGTTGAGAGCAAACACTAAACTTTATTTCTGCAATCATAGAAAGATGAACTATTCAGAAATTTAATTTAAAAGAATGAGAGTTAGTAAAAGTTTTTGATTTAATCAAAAATGAAATATTTAAAAATAAGGAAAATTTAATAAAGTTTTCTTTATGATTAGAAAAATTATTTTCATTATGAAATAAAAAAGTAACAGAACATATCGTAAATGACTTAATAGATAAATATGAAAATTCTTGAGAAAATATTAAACAAGCAATAGAAGTAATATTTGTTTACTCCAAAGATAGACTTTGAAATATAGATTCTAATTTAAAAACAAAGGTAGATACTTATTTAAATAAATCTAAAGCAGATATTCAAGATTATTTGAGTATAAATTCTAATGAGTGGCTTAAAGATAATAAATTAGAAACAAAATCTGTATTTGTTTTTGATAGTGATTGAAAGTTAAGTTATCACTCTTTTTGTAGAGAATTACTTAGAAACTCTTATAAATTTGATATTAAGGAGAATATGCCTACTAAATTAAAATATATACTAGAAAAAATAAATAGTAGACATGATATAACTCAAGAAAAGTGGAAAAGTGAGAAAGATGAGGTTAAGGCAAGAAATAGATTAGTGGAAGAATTAGTTTTATTTATAAGTAATAATAAAAATATAGAAATAACTCTAACCAAAAAAGTTAATAATGTTGAAATAAAACATAATTTAAAAGTTTATACTAGCTCATCTAAAGATTTTATCAAGGATTATTTAAAATCTTGAAGTGAATGATATATACAAAGAGGACATTCATATAATAGAAGTGAATTAATAGATGAACAACTATCAAGTTTAACAATTGAAGAAAAGAAAAAACTAAAATGACAATCTAATTTTGTATACCTTTGAAGTTGTTGATGAATGAATGATTATACAAAAGTATCAGAGAGTTTTTGAAAAAAATCAGATATAACAGCTACTACTTGAACATGAACAATGTATATAAATAATCCTTATGTGAGGAGAGTTTTTGAATATATTGCTCAAAATAAGGGAAAGAAAATTACTTGGAAAGATGTTGCTGAAAATAAGAAAATAAAAGAAATTTTTTCTAGAGAATATGGAGAGGATTATGTAGTTCCTTGAAGTTTACCTCATTTATTGTTAAAACTTGATATTTAATTATAATAATTATAAAACTACTTTATAGATATTATTTTTGAAAAATAATATCTATAAAATTTTGATTGTTATATTATTTAATATTAAAAAAATGTATAATGAAAACCAATTTTCTTTATGAATAAGTAAACCTTATGAAATAAAAGAAACTATAAAAATGTACAATATAATAATTGATAGAAAATCAAAATATAGTGTTGTTTGATGATTAGTTAATTCTGAGTCTGAAGTTAAGAAATTCATTAATGAATTAAATAAAGATGATTTTTTCAGAAAAGCAAGCCATAATAGTTATGCTTTTAGAATCAGAAATGAAAATTGAAGTATACTAGAGTGAAAAAATGATGATTGAGAAAAATGAGCTGGAATGTGCATTTTAAGAGAATTACAAAGAGTAGAGTGACAAAATATAATTCTTGTTGTTACTAGATATTTTTGATGAATACATCTATATACAGACAGATTCAAAAACATCATTGACTCTTGCAAAATCTTTATTAAAAAAAATTAAAAATTAGATACTAATATAAGTACCTAACTTTTTCCATTTACACAAAATTATATATTCTAAAAATAATTAAAAAGTAGATTTTATAGTTTCCTTTATTTTATATAAATAATGCCTGAGCATATTAATAGTATAAATTTTTTCTATCAATAATTCGTTTTTAAATTCTGTTTTTTGTCAAACTTTTACTAATTCTCAATCTAATTTTTCAAAAAGTGGTATACTGTGTTTTTTGTATAATTTTTCATAATATTTATCAAGCATTAATATTAATTTATCCAAAATTATAACCTTTTTCTTTTTTGTAAATTTTTCTAGTTTTTTTAGAATTAAATTAATTATAGATTTTATTTCTTTCTTTTTTTCTTTAAAATTTATATTTTTAGGAACAATAAAAACTCAGTCTAAAATTTCTCTTCATGGTCAAGATAAATATTGCATATTGTAAATAAATGCTTTAGATAATCACGCATCTAAATTTAAAGCATTATAACATCATAATTTTATTAATATTAATCATGCTTCATCAAGAGTAACATTATAAACATATCAAAAATAAATATTTTTTCATGTTTTATCTGAACAAATAAAATTTCTAGTTCATTTTGTAAGCATTTTTTTATCAATAAGTCAAACTTCATAATAATATTCGGTTTTTAGTTTTCATTTTTGTAGCAATAAAGGAAAATTTGCAAATCATTCATATATTTCTCATTCTCTATCTGGATTAATTTTTCACGTTTGAAAAAGAAAAGGAGCTATATTTTTATCCCATCAAAAAACTACCCTATCTCATGTACTTTTATATGTAGATATTTTTTCTCATTTAACATATCTTTCATTTATAGTATAACTTTTTCATCAGCACCTAGTATAATCTTTTGGACATTCAAAAACTCAATTAACTCATGAAATTGCATTATTTTGTAACATTATATCCCTTAAGCTTGTTGCATCATTAGTAACTCAAATTTTAATATCATAAAACTTTGAATTAGTTTCATATTTTATAACTTTTATTTCTTTTCATCATATAGTTTTACTGATTAATGTGTTTGCTGAAACTGAAAATGGGATAATTAAAATTATAAAAAATAATATTACTTTCATAATAAATAAAAAAACATAAAATAATTAAATATTAAAATTATAAAAAATAAAATAATATTTTCAAAAAGAAATAAACTCATTAATTTTTGCATAAAAAATAGTTTTTATTAAAATTATCATAATTAATTTGTAAAAAAATAATAAAATGACTCAGAAAATAATCTGTCCAAACTGTAATACTGAAATTGACTTAGATAAAATAGCTGATGAAAAATATTCTGCTATCATAAAAGAACAAGAAAATAAATTAAAACTTGAACAGGAAAAACAAAGAAAAGAATTTGAGCAAGAGTTAGAAAAAAAGACTTTAGAAATGAGAAAAAAAGCACAAGCTTTTGCTGACAAAAAAATGCTTGATGAGAGAAAAAAAGTTGAATTAGAAATGAAAGATATGCAAGAAAGACTTATTAAGTCAGAAAAAGAGCAAGAAGAAGCAAAGAAAAAAGAATTAGAATTTTTGAAAAAACAAAGAGAATTAGAAGATAAAGAAAAAAACTTTGAACTAGAAATGGAGAAAAAAATAATTTCTGAAAAAAAGAAAATTGAAAAAGAATTAGAGGAAAAGCTTAAAGAAGATTCAAAAAAACAGCTTGATGAAAAAATGGAAAAAATCCAAAATGAAAATAGAAAAAAAGAACTTGAAATGTTGAAACAACAAGAGCAAATGAAAAAAACTATTGATGATTTAAAAAGAAAAGCTGAACAATGAAGTCAACAAATCCAATGAGACATTCAAGAAGATGACTTAAAAAATGCCCTAATTAATGCATTTCCAGTAGATGGTATAGAAGATGTAGCAACTTGAGTAAAATGAGCTGACTTATTGCATTATGTAAAAAACAATTTATGACAAAATACATGATTAATTGTTTGGGAGTCAAAAAATACAAAAACCTGGAGTGATTCTTGGATAATGAAATTAAAAGATGACAAATTAAAAGTTAATTGAAATATTGCTATTTTAGTTACTTCGGTTCTACCAAAAGAAATAAATAATTTTGGAATGCTTGATGAAGTTATGATATGTTTACCAGAATTTGCTATACCGGTAGCGGCTATGCTAAGAGACAGACTTATAGTTGTAAACAAAACAAAAGCTTCAAATCAATGAAAAGACCTAAAAATGGAAATGCTTTATAAATATTTATGAAGTGAAGAATTTTCTTCTAAAATCTCAATGATGGTTGATGTATTTTCGCAACTAAAAAATTGAATTGATTCTGAAAGAAGAGCAATGGAGAAAAATTGGAAAAAAAGAGAAAAAGATCTTGAAAGAGCAACTTTTGCAATAACTTGAATGTATTGAGAGTTAGAAAGCCTTATGGGACAAACATTGCCTGGTTCTGAAAAACTAGAATTATGAAACGGTGATGATATTGTATAAAAATCTACAAAACTTAGATCTAAAAAAGAAAAAATTTAAAATTTAGCAAAATTATTATGAAAAAACAAATTCTTTTTATTCATGGTTGAGAATGCTTTAATACTTATGAAAAATATCTAGATTTTTTGAAAAATAAAATGAGTGCAGATCCATTTTATGAAAGAGAAAAATCATGGAGGGATGATATTTGAGACAAGCTTTGAGATGATTATATATTTGTCAAACCGACAATGCCAAATAAATATAATTCAAAATATAGTGAATGGAAAATATGGTTTGAAAAAACTTTAGAGTTTTTAGATAAAAAATTTATACTAGTTTGATATTCTTTATGATGAACTTTTTTAGCTAAATATTTATGAGAAAATATTATAAACAAAAAAATAATGGGGCTTTTTTTAGTAGCCCCAGCTTTTAGTGAAAAATTAGAGGATTTATGAGATTTCAAATTTAAAATAAATCCACAAAATATTGAAAAACAAACGGAAAATATACATATTTACCATTCAGAAGATGACAAAGTAGTTTCTTTTTCTGATTTTTTAGAATTCCAAACAAATCTAAAGTCAGCAAAATGTAAAATATTTAAAAATAGATGACACTTCTTATTAGAAGAGTTTCCAGAGATAATAGAAGATATTAAAAATATCTAAAAGCTATTTTTTACTAATTATTATGCTCCTATTTTGCATTTTTCACCATTTTCTATACCATTCTATTGGAGGATAAATATGTTTTCAGGTATATGTATCCCAGACAATTATTCAAGTAGGATGATTTATATCTCAAGTATATCATAATAAATAAAAATTATGTTCTCAAGATAGTCAAGTAAAAAGTCTATCTTTTCAATTTTCTTTAATATACCACTTTAATTCTCTATCACCACTAGTATTGGAGCAAGTATTTTTCGCAGAACCTTTCATATTCTCTATAGCTTTTTCTTTTTCTCTTACATCTTCTTCGGCAATTGTTCAATCTTCATACTTCTCCAAAGTACAATAGTCTCACCAAAGCTGAACCATATTTCATTTTTTAAGCTCAAGTAACAAATTCTTTAGATGGGATTTAGGATTAAGTCAGAGTCTTTTATAATCAAATTTATTAATAATTTCTGCCTTTAATCAATATGAGAAATAGACTGATATAAGAGGTTTTTCATGGACTCAATATCAATTCATATTATATTGTCTTACTTTTACCTTTTCAGTTTCTGTTTTAATTCAATTTCAAAAACCTGATTCAAATAATCATAAATTAGTTAATCCTGTTAATTCAGATTCAAAGTTAATTTCATCAATATCATCTTTTTTATCTTCTACTTCCTCTTCATAATCGTCAATATGTCACACAAATCAAACATCAGGATCTCACCAATATACTTTTCAAGAAAATTTCTCATCAATTGGTAGCTTACTAAACCAGTTTCATTTGATTTTTATTTTTTCAATTATTTCATCTTCTCATACTTCCTTATTAATTAAATATGAAATTATATCTGCAGCACTAGATGATTCACAACTAAGTGATTTATCTTGGATACTAGTAACTTTGAGTTTTTTACTTATATCATATCATTTATCTTTTATGTTATAGTTAATTAAATAAACAATTGATTTTTTTTCTCAAGTTTTAGAATCAACTTTTTTTATTACAAAATACTTTTTATCACTTTTTGATAAAGTTTTATAATTCAAATAACATCAAAATTTATTACAGTAATAAAGACTTTTAGGTAAACTTATAAATAAACTTATTCACTTTTCTTTTAATTTAACTCTAGATTTTTTTGTGAGATTCAGAAATCTTTTATTACTATTTGATGTAAACTTAATTTTTTTTATTATAATATCAGAATTCTTATTCTTTTTTATTATTTTAACAGGTTTACTTTTTTTTTCTTCTTTTTTTTCTTTTTGTTTTATGATTTTTGTAAGTACTTCATTAGAAATACTCTCTTTCATTCCAATACTTGTTTTTTCATTATCATAATTCGCATAAAGTGAAAAAACAACTGTTACAAGAAAAAATCATATGGGAATAGCAATATAACGTGATTTTAAAAACATAATCTGTAAAAAATAAAATATTTACATAAGGTTATCACATTAATTAAAGTTCTACAACTTCTTTTATTTGACTATATATAAAACCTTTTGTAATTAATTTTTGAATACACTTTTCTTTTGGATATTTATTTTTTATTTTATCAAACTCCATTTTTATTTGTTCAAGCTCTCAATCTACAAAAATCTCCTTTATACATTCTTCTACAAGTCCCCTATCAATAGGTCTATCAATTAAACGATTTCTTATATATAATATAGATTTACCTTTTAATTTATAATCTAAAACTTTTTTCAAAACAAAGCTTTTTTTAAGTAAACACTTCTCTTCTATAAAAAAGTCTGAAGATAAAATATTATTTATCATTTCTAAATCAAACTTTTTCTGTCTCAAATTATTTTTTATATAAGAAACATTCTTATTTCTATCAAGAAACATTCTTATTTTTGATTTTAAAACTTCTTCTTCATTGATAATATTTTTCATATCATTAATTACCTCATCTGATAATTCAAAATTATTATTTGATTTCAAAAGAAGTTTTTCTCTAAGCTTATTTTTTGAAGGATAATATCTTAGATAATACCATATTCAATAATCTTTTAGTCTGTCTTTTTTATAAATTTGATCAGCCATTTTTACTTTTTAAGTCAATTATACTTGGTGTTGAAAAACTTATTTTATACTTATTTTGAGATTCTTGTAAAAAGGAATTTAATAACCTTTCTGCTTTTATTATATAAAAAGGAGATGTTAAATAATAAGTAAATTTGTACAATATTGCATCATCTAAAAATTCTCATATTTGTACATCTTTTACTATAGTTTCTGGGAAATAACCTCTTTCTACATCTTTCATTGTCACAGATTCTATCATATTATCAAATGCTTCAAAACATAATTTTTTAACATCTTCTAAATTATATTCATATCAAACTTTTATATCTATAATATAAGGGATTTGTGATTTCTTTCAAGTGACTCAGTGAGACAAGTTCTCAAAATAGAGCTCTCTAAATTTTGATGGTCTCATAATTATAGGATGATAATAAACAAGATCTATTAATTTGACCTCTGATAAACTAATATTTTTTACCCATGCAAGAATTCATTTATTTTTTATTCTTATTACATTTCATACTTCTATTTCATCATTATGTAAAATGTTTATTCAAGCAACCAAATCAGGAGCCCAGACAGATGCAGTAAAACCAATAAATGCAAGAATTCAAGCAATTATTCATCATCATTCAAAAATTGAATCAATATTAAAAATTTTAAAAATAGAAAAAATTGTAACAAGAATAGATATTACTCTAAGTATAAGAGTAAACATATTTGTTTTATATCATCTTTTTACATATTTTTCTCATGAAATCTCTACATCTTCTCAATAAAATAAAAGAATCCTTCTTTCAATCCAAGCAGTAGTTAAGTATATTACAAGAAATATAAATAAACAACTTATTAGTTGATTTAGAAAAGATGCACTTATCGCAAAAGTTATAAAATAAATAATAAAGATAGAAACAACTAATAATCTAAGAAATTTGGTTTTCTTAATTATCATATTTTTAGAATTTTCTGTAAGATTTCTTTTTTCTAAATCAGAAGTATCCAAAAAATCAACTATTTTTCATGCAAAAATTAATATTATAGTATTAACTACTATAATAAATCAATAAAATGAGAATACATATGTATATAATTCTGAAAAGTTTGGCATAATCTTTTTTTTCTAACTAATATTTAGGAATATCTGAAAAACTCCCTCGTATAAATAAAAATTTAGATTTTTAGATAATTTTTCTCTAAATGTTAGTTTTTCAATATTCCTTTAGATAATTGTATCATTTATATATATTTAATGCAAAAGTCTGAAGAAAATCCAGATTTTCAAAATGTTTAATATAATCTTTTATATAACTATATCTACAACTTTTAGCATTAAATTTCTTTTTCACATCCAATTATCTTCACTAAGATCAAATATTAAATCTATTTTCTCTGCTTTTTTTATTTTTTCATAAAATTCTCACATAAAAAATCAAAATATTTTAAATCATTCAGGTGTATTAAATCTGATATGATCTCTTCATTGTCATAAAAATTCACATTTATCATACTGCAAATTTTCTATCATAAAAATTGGTTTTGTATTTCAAATTCAATATGGTTTAAACTTGTTAACTTTATTTAAGAAACTAAATCATAATTCATCTAGACATACAAGTTTATCTATATTTATTTCCTTTTTATATAAACTAAAATCTATCTGATTTAATTCTTCTAAAATAGCTATTTTAAAATCCATATATTTTTCTTTTTTTATACTAAATCAGGCAGCTTGTTTATGTCATCAAAAAGCAATAAAATAATTCTTATACTTTTCTAAAATTTCTACTATAGAAAAAAACTCTGGACTTCTACAACTAGCAACAAGTTTATCTCATTCATCTTTTAAAACAATTGAAGGTCTATAAAATTGCTCTGTTAATCTACCAGCTACAATTCAAATTATTCAATGCTCTATATCTTTTGATTCATAAAAAAGTATATTATTTTTTGTTTTTACTTTATTCAAAGCATCATTTGTAAACTCTTTAGTTAAAAACTTTCTTTTTTCATTTAATTCCTCGATATCTCTAAGTGTTTCATCAAGAGTATGACCATTATTTAATATAAGGTTTACAGCTTTGTATGGGGTATCCATTCTACCTGCTGCATTTAATCTTGGTCAAATTAAAAATCAAAATATATCACTATCCAAATCTTCATGAATTTTATCTTCTATAAGTTTTCTAATACCTCAAGATCTTGAATTTTTTAATTGTTTTAGTCATTCAATTACTATTACTCTATTTTCTCAAATTATAGGCATACAATCAGCAACTGTTCAAATAGCTGCTATATCAATGCTTTCTTGTAAATATTCTTTATACTCTTTTTTATTAAATATTTTACTAGCAGTAGCACTCATCAACTTAAAAGCAACTCAAGCTCATGCTAAAAATTTGAAAGGATAATTACAATCTTTTCTTTTTGGATTTATTATAGCAACAGCTTCTTCAGGAATAAGTTCAGGAACAGCATGATGATCTGTGACGATTACATCAATTCATTTTGATGCTGCATATTTTATAACTTCAATATCACGAGTTCAACAATCAACAGTAATTACAAGAGTGGCTCATACTTTTTCTATTTCATCAATAAAATATTTTTTTAAGCCATATCAATCATGAATTCTATGAGGTAGTCTATAACTACAAAGCATTCAAATTTTTTTAAAAAAATGCATTAATATAGATGTGCTTGTTACTCAATCAACATCATAATCTCAAAATATCATAACTTTTTCATTTGTCTCTTTTGCCTTTAAAATTCTTTTTACTGCTTTATCCATATCTCTCAACAAAAATGGATTTTCTAAATCATCCATAGACTCTCATCAAAACTTTTTTCATTCAAATCTCTTTTTCAAAACATCTTTTATATCTTTTTTTAATGAATTTTCATCATATTTAATTATATTTCATTTTATAGATTCTTTTTCTTTCATTAATACTAATAATTTTTATTTAATAAAAATTATTATATAAAAATATAATAAAAAGCATAATAAAAAACTTTAGAATTTAATCTAAAGTTTTTTATTATGCTTTTTAATTATTCCCTGATTCTATTTCTTTTCTTTTCTATATTCTTCTTTAACTTTTTCTTTATAAACTAGAAACTCTTGATAAGCTTCAGGACTTGGAAACTCTTCTTCCTTCATAAGTTCTCAAAGTAGTGTAGGTTCCCATCCTTCTGGCCTAGGTTTTATATCTAAGTTATCTCTATCTGAAGGATTATCATTAAACTGATTTCTTAATTCTCTTTCTCGTTTTTTAAACTCTTCATATTTCTTTTCTTCTTCTTCAAGAATTTTATTAACATCCCCTCTAGTTAAATTTTCTCAAAGTATCTTAACTATTGGATAATTAACATCTCAGGTTCTTGATACTTGTTCAGATAATCCAATAAGTGGTTTTGGAATAATTTTTTTTAATGTGAATCTAAGTTCCTCTTCTATTAAATAACAAGTCTCTATAAATTGTTCTCTCCACTTTTGTTTCTCAAGTTCTCCAACTGTTCCTCTAACTAGTCAAGTTTCTATTCAACATGCTTCATCACTAGGAGAAACTACTTTCTCAATAAATTTAGGCTTATCATCGTCCCCTCTTTCTCTATTATATCTTACCATAATTTTTTAATTAATATATAAAGTGAATATACTTTAAGATATTTTTATAAAAAGTCAAGTTATTTTAATTGTTTTGTGTGAATTCATAGCATATAGGTCAATTTTTACTATCAAAGGAGAAACTAAACTGCTTTGCTAAATATTAAAAATCACAAAAAATAATTTAAAATTTGATAAATTCTTAATAAAAAATATTATGTAATCATAGATATTAAATTTTAAAAAACAAAATTATGTTGCAAGATTTTAAAAAATTCCTTTTAAAAGGTAATGCAGTTGATATGGCTGTTTGATTTATATTTGGTGCAGCATTTGCTACAGTTATAAAGTCATTTATATCTAATATCATTATGCCACCTATTTGACTAGCATTATGAAAAGTAGATTTTTCTAATTTATTTCTTTCTTTAGACTGAAACAAATATGAAAATATAAAAGCACTTGAAGAAGCTTGAGCACCTGCTATAAAGTATTGAACTTTTATTACTGATTCAGTATCATTTATTATTCTTGGTTTTGTAATATTTATTATGATTAGAAGTATCAATAAAATGCAAAAAAAAGAAGAAGAAAAACCCAAAGAAGATCCTGCTGATATAAAGTTACTTACTGAAATTAGAGATTTAATGAAAAAATCTAAATAATTTAAGGAACATTTTAAAAGACAAAAAATTTTAAAAAATTTTTGTCTTTTAAAGCTTTTATTTTATAATAAGTGTGTATTATGTTATAATAGTTTATATTATGCACCTATAGCTCAGATGGAAGAGCACTGGGCCGCGGACCCAGGTTTGTCGTGGGTTCGAATCCTGCTAGGTGTACCATAAAGGATTTTCAAAAAAATCTCATCTTTTTGAGATTTTTTTATTTTAAAATAGAAGTTAATCGAGGTTTTATATAGAGAAGTTTCTGTTATTCGCAACTCTTGAAAATCACAATATGTTTTAACTCAGAAGCTCTTTCTCTAGATATATTTTGACTTTTGATAATATTTATGTTTTAATAAAATAAATATTATTAATTATTACAAGTATTATGAAAATAAATAAACTAGATTTAGCTAAAATCATAAGTGATTTTATGTTTCTATGAGTTAATAATCCAGAAGAAAAAGCAAAAGTCGTATTTAAAGTAAAACATAAATTAACTGCTCATTGATTTGAAAAATATATGCAATATTACTTCCAAATCAAAAAATGATATAAAGTAAAATTAAATCGAAACACTAATGAATTTGATTGATGAATTGATTTAAAGTGAATAAAAGTTGAAAAATGAGTAAAAAAATACTTAGTTGTTCAATGTAAAAAATATTCAATTAAAGATATTACAGAAGAAAATGTAAGAAGTTTCCAATGATGAACTATTCATAAATATGCTGAATATAAAAACAATACAGAAACTTATTACATAACTACTTCTAAATTTACAAATAAAGCTGAGAAATTTGCTAAGGAAGTATGAATAAAAGCAATAGATTTTTCTCATATATATGACTTACAAAAATCTTACCCTATAGAGCAATTTGAAGAAAATTTAAAAAATCAAGAATGAATGAAAGAATATAATAAATCTTTTAATCAAGACCAAATGCTTTTAGAATTGAATAATCAAGTCTATGATACAATTTGAGTAACAGATCAAAATGTTTTTCAATTATTAAAACAAGTAAGAAGAGATTATTCTTATAGTAAACAATTAAGATTATGAGATATTGCTAGAAATGATACTCTAAAACTATTAGCAGAGAAAAGACCACATAATTTACAAGCTTTAAAACAAACTATATCTCATTTATCTACAAGAGAAAAAAATAAATTAATGAAATATTGAAATATATTTATTGAAAGACTTAAATATATTCATAATGAAGATGAGGTTGAAACAGGAATTGGAAAATGATTTTTCAGTAAACTAATTGAATTTATCAAATAAAAAAACTAAAAATCTTTTTCTCTTTTGTTATAATTTCATTATAATAGACACATATATATATATCTTATTTGATGAAATATGAGATATTTAGATAAAATTATTGCTTCAAAAAAAACTGTATTTTCTTATGAAAATATCTTGCTTTTAAACCTTCCCCTTACTAACCCAAAAAAACTCTAAACAAAAATAGTTTTAATAAAATTCTTTATTAAAACTATTTTTTAAAATTATATTCTTAAAAAATATCTGAAAATTTCTCATCTACAAAAATATATTATATTTCATTTATAACTTCATAACTCAAGTCCATACTTCACACAAAAGAAAATCAAATAATATTTTTCCCTCATGCTTGCTTTATTTTTTGCGCAGTTATATTTAAAGTTGCTCATGATCATACAAAGTCATCAATAAGAAGTATATTTGAATAATTTTTTGTGTTTTCATCATGCACAAAAATTGTATTTTTTGCATTCTTTATTCTTCAAGATTTTGATTTAATTGACTTTTGAGGAATAGGAATATTGTCTGGGTAATATTTAATAATATTAAGGAAATCCAAATTAAAAATAGAAAGTCTATTTTTCAGAACTCAAAGAAGTTGATTCTTTCTATCAATACTCCAAGGAGTAATTGCAATACAATCAATATTTTGAGTTTTTATAATGCACTCTAACTTATAAAAAATTTCATCTATACTTTCGTTTATGAGTTTTTTGTCTTGGGATTGTTTAGCATAAAATGTAATTTCTGCTAGTTTTGATCTTCAAAACTCCATAAAACTATATTCTCAAGCATAAAAAACTTTGTTCATATAGTTTTTTTCAAATTTATTATTAAATATTTCAGTAGAATCCAAAAGTCAGTATTTATCTTCAAGTCATTCAATATAATTAAATATACTTCTGAATTTTACAATTGATTTATTTAAGTCAAAATTTCTATCTTTTACCCAGTATTCAAAACCAGAAAATCATTTCAAAACTTTTCAATCAGAATCAAACTTATAAAAGTTTTCATCAAAAAACTTTTTAGTTTTAAAATCAATTATTTCAGTATTGGAAACTTCTTTTATTTTCTTTTCTCAATCAAAAATAAGGCTTTTATATCTTGTATGACTTGCTTTTCAAACTTTTTTAACTTTGTTCTCTACAAGTAGTTGTTTCAATACCTTATGTACAATTACCCTACTAATTCAAAGTTTATTTGATATTTCGGTAACTCAAAGAACCTCTATTTGCTCAAATAGATTAGATATTTTTTTATATACTTTAAAACTAAAATTCATATTATATTCTTACTACTATAAAGTTTTTACAGTAAATAGTTTACAGTAAATATATATAAGTATATCATTATATCTAATAAAAACAAAAAAAAGACCAAAAGTTGGTCTTTTAAAACTAAATATTTTTAATGATATATTATTTTATCTACCAAATCTTTTGAAAAAGAAACGGCATCTTTTCACAAAGAAACAGCTTCATCAACAAATGTTCAATTAAAAATAAACTTAAGTTTTTCTTTTTCATCTTCTGTTAATTCTAATTCAGAACTATATTGTAATATTTCTTCTGCTGTTTTAGCATCTAATCATTTTGTTCTTCATTCATCTAAAACTAAAATATTATTTTTGTTTACTTCTCAATTAGGATAATAATATCATAATAAAATATCTTTCCATTTTCTTAATTCGTTTATTTTTGTTTTCTCATTCAAACTATTATTTGTATTTATTTGATTTTTCATAATTATAATTTTAAATATTAATATAAATTTGTGCTAGTCTAAGTAGCAGTTATTGATTATTTATCATCTAGTCCTAGTGCTTTTTTTAATTTTCTAATTTCTTCTCCATCTGTAATTTGTAATTTATCCATTAATGTGTCAAAATCACCTTCGGTTAATCAATCAACCCACATTCCTTCTTTTATTAATTGTTTTGATAATTCCTTAGCATCAATAATTTCATGAGTTACTTCATTATATCAATCCAAAACTACATTTCTATTATCAAATTTTATTTCATTATTACTACTATTTATAGTAATATTGCTTGTCTTTTCTCTAATCTGAGATAACCTTTCAGCATTACTAGCTTGGTTTTGTTGTCCAGTAGAATTATTAGTTTGAGGGTTATTAGGAGTTGAATTATTAGCTTTTTGTTTATAATAAGCTTGAATATCGTCTACTTTCATTCTTCCTCAAGATTTTGAGTTAAAATTTGTCAGTAAATCTCCTAAACTTCTATCTTTTTCTCAAACTTTATCAAATGCATTTAATACATCTGTTATATATTGTTGTTCACCAACTTTAATCTTATTTACGTCAAGATCGTCAAAATGATTTGAATGACTTGAAATTTTTGCTGTTGAAAGTGCTTCCTTTAAAGCATTAACAAAATTAGCATTTGAGTATAAATCCCTGAATTCTTCAGCACTATCAATAGTTTTTCTTAAAGCATTATATCACTCTGCAGTTAGCCTATCTTTATCACTATTAAATACTCTTCTCATATTCTCACTTTCACTTGTAACTTTTAATACATTACCTTTTCAAAAAACTCAAACACCTTCCATAAATTCATTGGCTTTATTAGATTGCTTAGCGGAATAATAGTTTGCTCATGTTCTCGCAATCTGTGCCATACTACTCATACTTTGTCCTCAAGGGAAGATTGGTGCATAGCTAGGCATTTTTGAAATAAGTCATCATACTTGTGATCAGAAGTCTCTTATTGGCTGGGTAACAGCGTTTGTAATACTGGAGGTTTTTAGGGCAGCCATTATTGCCATCCATAATACTGCTATTGAAAACATTTGTAGAATTAACATTCATACAACTCATAAAGATGCGGCTCATGTATCCATAAAAAAACTAGTAACTTTAAATGGAGAATCTTTTTCAGATGAAGATAAAACTCACCCCTTAATATTTAATCTCATTTCTCAATACTGAACTCACTTTTTGTCAAGTTTAAGTTCTGAAACATTATCAGTATTTGAACCTGAGTTTTTATCTAAAGAAAGTGAGTTTCATATAACAAACATAAAAAGTAATCAAAATGACAATGCAAGCATTGTATAAACTGGAACAAGAGCCAAGGCTACAAACTCTGTAATTGAAAAGTTTTTTATAAATCATTCTCCTCATCACTCTTTTTTTCAGAAAAAATACATAAGTCAAAATACTGGAGAAATAATTGTATAAATCCATAAATATATTCATCTTGTGGCCAGAGCTATAGAAAGAGTTATCATTAATATTGAATAAACCAAAATAAACAACAAATCAAATCATAGCTTAACTATCAAATCTGAAATCTTTTTTACTCCATCCGCCATAGTTTCTATACTTATAGTGTCTAACTTATCTATAGAGATAACTCAATAAGTATATCAAGCTATAACTCAAAATATTGATTCATTTCAATCTTCTCATTTAAGCAAATCTCATAACTTTACCATATTAGAACTGTCTCTATTACAATGAAAATAACCTGTGGAACTTGCAGAACCTAAATATAAATCACAAATTTTTGGAATCTCAACATCATCAATTTTTGTTTGATATTCTGAAAAGGTATTTGATGGAAGAGTAAGAGCTCCCATAGTAAGAATAGCAGAAATAGATAATACAAAATGTACAAAAAACCAAGTAAATGGAACAATCAAAATTCATATTACAAACTTAGGTAATGCTGTTTTTAGTTGATATTTGTCCTGTCATTTTCAAACTATATTCATAAATGCTATCCATATAAGAATCAAAGCAAATACAAAATAAACTATATTAGATACTAAAATCCATAAATCTTTGAAAATAGTATCTAATCAAAATAAACTTCAACTTATCCAAGCAGGATCTAAAAATAAACTTGCAATTACAGTCATTATAGAAAGTATAGAAGCAAGAATTTTTAACAATCAATCCAAAAGTGATGCAAATTTTGTTACAGACTCTGATGTCTCCGCAAAAGTATTTTCAGCACTTAGTAAAAAAAGCATTAATACTCAAAAAACAAAAAATATATTTTTTTTGTTTGAGGAAAAGTATTTTTGAATTTTAGTTTTTATTTTTGAAAACATAATATACATTAAGCTTTAATTCAGTATTTATTAAAGCATAACATATTTTTTTATTAAACACAAAAAAATTGAAATATAATTATTTCAATTTCTTTTTTAACAATTCATTAAATATTTTAGGATTTCACTGACCCTTACTAGCTTTCATACATTGTCATACAAAAAATCAAAAAATATTTGTATTTCAAGATTTATAGTCATCTACTTGTTTCTGATTTTGTTCTAAAACTTGTACAACAATTTCTTCCAAAGCTCATAAATCATTTTTTTGTCTCAAATTATTTTCATCAATTATAGTATCAGCCATTCATCAATTATTAAACAATTCTTCAATAACTTTTTTAGAATTAGTAGAAGATAGTTCACTTTTATTAACCAAATTTATTACTCTTACTAACTCAGAAATATCAAACTTTAATTCTGAAATATTGTTTATTTCGTCACTTTCATTTATTAACGCAAGTAAAACAGTAGTTATATAAGAACAAGATTTCTTAGAATCTCAAGTTTGTTTTACAAGGACATCAAAATAATCTGATAAAGATTTATGTTCTGTAAGTATTCTTGCATCATCTTGAGACAATCAATATTCTTTTAGATATTTTATTCTTTTAGTTATAGGTAATGTTGGTAAAGAATTTCTACAATCTTGAATAAAATCATCTTCTAGAGTTACAGGAAGTAAATCTGGCTCCGGAAAATATCTATAATCCATAGCATCTTCCTTACTTCTTTGAGTTACTCAAACTCATTTTTCATCATCCCATCATCTTGTTTCTTGATCTACTTCTCATCATTTTTCTATTATCTTTATTTGTCTTTTTGACTCAGCATCTATAACTCTACCAACAGCTGAAAATGAATTTACATTTTTTGTTTCAGTTCTACTTCAAAGTGTAGTTACTCATTCTGGTCTTACTGAAATATTAACATCACATCTCATTTGCCCTTTCTCCATATCAGCATCAGAAACACCTGCTGCCCTCATCATTTTTTGCAATTCTTTCAAAAATTCCATAACCTCTTCTTTATTATGAAAAACTGGATCGGTAACAATTTCCATTAAAGGACTTCATGCTCTATTATAATCAATAAGCGTTTTTCATCATACATGACTAAGTTTTCATGCATCATTTTCTAAATGCATATGATGTATAGCAAAATCTCTTTCTTCTCAATTAACCAAAACTTTAACATTTCATTTTCATACTATTGGCTCATATAATTGAGTAGTTTGGAAACTATTAGGCAAATCGGGATAAAAATAACTTTTTCTATCAAATCTTGAAATTTTATTAACTTCACATCACATCATCATTCATCAAATAACACCAAGTTTTATTACTTCTTTATTCAAAGAAGGAAGCATTCAAGGAAATCACATACATACTTCACAAACATTTATATTTGATTCACTTGCTAGTTCCACTGCATTTTTACAACTACAAAACATCTTAGTTTTTGACTTTATCCTCATATGTATTTCTAATCATATTACTACCTCATATTTATTCATAAAATTGATAGACTTTTTATATATTAAAAAAATTAATTTAAGAAACATCTGAAAAACTCCTTCGTAAGAATAAAAATGTAGATTTTTTAGATAATTTTTTTCTAGATCTGAGTTTTTAAGATGTTCATTAATTAAAATATACAAAAAAATATTATTTTTTCAATATTTTTTCTTGATTTTAATAAACAAAAGATTAAAATAATTTTTGCAATTTATATATAATTTAATAAAAAAATAGAAAATGGACTTAAAAATATTATTACATGTTTCAGAAGAATTAGAAGATTCTAAAGAAGTTATAGAAAGACTAATAAATGAAAATTTAGAAAATAAACTTAGTCATTACTTAAATAAATTTAATAAAAAAGATTCTGAGTGAACAATAGATTTGTCAGTAGATAAAAATTCAAGATGATTATTTGATGGTAGACTTCAAGCTAATTTTGATTGAAATTCATATAGATCTGAAAGAGAAGATTTCAAAAATCTTGATGATTTAGTAAATCATTTATTCTCTCATATAAAAATGAGTCTAAGCAAAGAAAAATAATCCTGAATTCAGGATTATTTTTTTTCTAAATGTGAGTTTTCTGAGATGTTCTTTTATAATAACTCTCTAATTATATAATCTAGTAACAAAATTCACTTATTTGTTAAAATTATTTTTCAAGAATCTTTTTTTAATAATTTCTCTTGGATAAAGTACTTTATTTTTTCTTGATTTAATTTTGAATAAATATCTTTTTCTAATCAAGAAGTTCTTAACTGGAACATAACTTTTTCTAAAAATAAATCATTTTTAGAAATTTTTTCTTTAAAAATTCATTCTCATTTATAATATTCTTGGAATTTATCACTATTTTTGTACCTTATATTATCTATAAAACCATTCGCTCATAATCAATACGCTAAAATATTACTATGATTCCAATAGGCTTTATTATGTTTACATTCCTTATTGAACTTTGAAAAATTTGATACTTCATAAGCATAAAAACTTTTTCATTCTAAATATTTTTTGATTTCCGAATATTCTCATAAATAATATTTTTCTGAAATTCACAAATTTTGCCAAGAATTTGGGTATGTTATTTTTTCATAACTACTATTGGTATCTTCAGACTTTTCATAATAATCCTCCAACATATACACAGATATATGATTAATAAACTTGTATTTATTAAGTATAAATTTTATATCTTCTAAAACTCATCATTTTTTTACATAAGGTAGTCAAATTATAAAATCAATAGATATAACTATTTCTCTATTTATTTTTAGTAAAAAAGTATTTATAATATTTAATGAGTTAATTATTTCTTCTTTACTTTTTCTTCAAATTTCTTTTAAAGCTTTATTATTTAAAGATTGTATTCAGATACTTATTCTATTAATTCAAAGATTTTCCCAGTGTAACAAATTCTCCATTTTTATATTCTGAGGAGTTGATTCTAATGATATTTCAATATTTTTATCAAAAGTGTATTTACTTTTTAATGATTTTAATATATCTGCAATTTGCTTATTATTAAGTGTACTTGGAGTTCATCATCAAAAATATATTGAACCCAACAAATTAGAGTTACCAAAATTTGATAACTCTATTTCACAGCAAAGATGATTTACATATTTTTCTATTTGTAGCTTTTGTATACTTCATATAGAAGAAAATCTACAATATTTACATTTACTCTCACAAAATGGGATATGTATATAACAATAGGTCTTATTCACAAGAAACTGAAGGATTTTTTAAAGTTAAAAATTTTTCTTTTTTACATAGCAATTTTTTACTAAGAGATTCATATTGACTTATATAATTCGTAGAATCATCTAAAACTCTTTTTATATCTTTATTATAAATTGATGCAACTCATTTATCAAAAGAACCTAATTCATGCTCAAATTTATAAAAATCTTTTAAAAGTACATTAAATCTCTCACTAACTTTATTTTCAAGCAAATCTCTTTCCAAAGATATTTGTGAAGGAAGATAATATGGAAAAACTGACAAATACTCTTTTGCTCATTTTTCACTACTCATATATTGTAATAATTCAAATCATAATTCTTTATTTGCTGAATCTTTATTTAAAACAAAGTAATTATAATTAATTAAACTTTTTCATTTTGTAGGACTATAATGTGGAAAAACACTAGCTTCTAAATAAGCCTTACTATATCATCTTTTTTCTATTTCATTTAAAAGTCTTGGATATCAAACAACCATAAAGGTCTTACCTTCAGTAAATAAGTCCAAATTATTTTTTCAAGAATATTTCAAAGAATCAAAAGAAGAGTTATAATTATTATCTCAATATTTACCTCAGTACATCATATAAGTAGACAAAGCTGATTTGAGTTGGTTACTAGATAGGTTGTTTATTCAAGTTACACCATCTTCAAGAAGGAAAAATTGAGTAATTATATCGTTACTGCCATATACAGTCGTCCCATTTCACATTCATATAGGTATCACTGAAGGATTTTTCTTTTTTAACTTTGAAACAACATTTGATAAACTAGAAAGAGAAGTCAAATCTTTTGAAACAATATATTTTCTATTATAATAAATCCCCAAAGTTTCGTATCAAATTGGTATTCATTTTAAAAATTCAACACCTTTATCTCAATCCTTAGTTGTAACAATTAACTCATCTCAAAATATTCTTTTAAAATTTTTCCTAAAATTACTAGGTGTAATAATAGAAGGTCAAATTCAAAGTACTTGTTCTTCAAATAAAGATTTTTCATTATTATTTAAAACAAACATATCAGGAGCCTCTCATCTAGTCATAGCTGAAGCAAGGCTATAATAATAGTCTTCAAAATTTGGAAAACTTTCGACAAGAAACTGAGTACTTGAATATCAAGATGTTTTTTTAAAATCAGCCAAGAATGTTTCAAATTTTGAAGTATCATCTCAGACAATCCATATTTTATAAGCTCTAACTATTTTTTTACCTGAACTATTTTCTGTTCATTTCATATTAATAACCAAAATACCAATTAGTAAAAAAATAATTGCTAATATAATTATTAAAATTATTTTATTTTTATTCATTTTTTTATCTAAACTTTATATAAAAATTAATAATAAACTTCTTCCATGCTAGAAGAATTTCTTTTCTCTGTTGAGTCATTCCAAAAACTTGATGTATCCATAAAAAATATCATAATATATCAAGTTATAGATAAAACAAGCAAAGATATAAAAAGAGACATTGTTACTTTCTCAATATGATAAGAGAAATTTTTAAATTTATAGGCATGAATCTTTGCAACAATAAAAAATCACCATACAAACAGCAGTATAAATGTGTAAAGACCTAAGTATGCTCCTATCATATTATTCTATTAATAAAAATAAATTTATAACATAGTAAAACACATATTCAATTATATTTGTTATTTTTTTTTTGCAAATTTTTAAATAGTTTAGTATACTTATATTAATCAATACAAAATTATAAATAATAATAACTCTCAAAAAAGAGGATAATATATAAATTAAAATATTATGGCTGAATTAAAACACAATTGAAAAACTTTTAAAATATCTGAGGAATTACAAGCAAAATTTCCTGAACTAATAAAACTCATACTTAATACTGAAAGTATGAATGATGATGAAAGACAATATTGGTTTGACATAATGCCTTCAATGACAGATGATCAAATTGATAGACTTTTTGATATACTTGAAACTGAAAGAAAGAAACTTGAAGAATTGGAATTAAAATATCAAAAAGAAATTAAAAGTTTAAATGAAAAGCATTTAATTGAATGGCAAGAAATTCAAATGAAAGATAGTAAGAAAAAAATTGCTTCTGCCGAGCAGAAAGACAACGATAAAGATAATGCTGATGATGTACTTAATATGTTAAACGATTTATAGACTCTAAAAGTGAAATAAATTGCCTTTTATTATTCTAAAAGGTTTTCTAAACTTTAGGAACATCTGAAAAAAGCCTAACTTTGAAGTTAGGCTTTTTTCATTGACTTATGATTTAATTTCCATTTTTTTAAAAATCACTTCCATGTTCCATCTCTTTCATAATCTCAATTTCATGTTGTTCTGAAACATCTATATCATCATCTTGAGAATCAAAATATTCTTCATCTCACTCAATAACTTCATTATTAATTTTTCTATATTGTTTTCATGCAGGAATTAATCTACCAATAATTACATTTTCTTTTAATTCCTTCAATTTATCAATTTTTCAAGAAACAGATCATTCAACTAATACTCTAACAGTTTCTTGGAAACTTGCAGCAGATAACCAACTATCTGTATACAATGAAATTTTTGTTATTCATAACAACAATCTTTCTCAAATACTTGGTTTCTTACCATTTGATATTAATTCATCATTAGTATTTTTAAATTTAATTACATCAACAATATCTCAAGGGAAAAATTCTGTATCTCATTTATCAAGAATTCTAACTTTTGAGAACATTTGCCTAACAATTATTTCAATATGTTTAGAATTAACAGTTTGTCATTGTGATGAATAAATAGCTTTAATATCATCAACAATATATTGTTCAGCATCTAATACTCAACAAGTACTCATTAATTTTTGAATACTAATATCTCAGATAGTTATTTTTTGACCTTTTCTAACTTTATCTCAAGATTTAACTAAAATAGTTCTTCATAATTCAAATCTATATTCAAAAGTTCTATTTTCTAAATCTTTAATAATAATTACTCAATTTCAGACTTTTTTAACTACTCACGCAAATTTAGAAACTATTTTTTGTCTATCTTTAGTACTTCTAGCAATAACTTGTTTAGCTTTAATTTCTTGTCATTGCTTTACAGCAACTTCAAAATATTCACCAAAATAATATTCATCTTCTAAAAGTTCTTCACTCTTAACAGAAATAATTGCTTCATTATCTTTATGAGAAACACTAACAATTCAATCTATATCTGAGATTTCAGCAATAACCTTTGGGTTTCTAGCTTCAAATAATTCTTCAACCCTTGCCAAACCTTGAGTCATATCTCAAGTTTCACTTGCAACTCATCAAGAGTGAAAGGTTCTCATTGTAAGCTGTGTTCCAGGTTCACCAATAGATTGTGCTGCAATTACTCAAACTGGAGATCAAATCTCTGTTTCTTTGTTTAGTCACAAATCTAATCAGTAACAATATCTACATACTCATCATTCAGTTTCGCAAGTTAAAACTGATCTTATATTAACCTCATTAATATTATTATCATTTAAGATTTTTAGTACTTTTACATCAATTATAACTCAAGCATCAACCAATATATTTCAATCTTTATCCTTAATAGGCAAAGCAATAGTATGAGAATAAATCCTATCTTCAAACTTTTCTTCAAAACTTCATTGTTTTTCTCATCTAACTATAGTCTTATAATGAACAGTTTTACAATCATCTTCTTTGATAATAATATTTTGTGCTGCATCAACTAATCTTCTTGTAAGGTAACCAGATTGTGCTGTTTTAAGGGCAGTATCAGATTTACCTTTTCTTCATCAGTGAGTAGCAATAAAATATTCTAAGGTTGTAAATCATTCTTTCAAAGTAGATTGAATAGGAAGTTCTATAGTTTTACCTGTTGTAGAAGCTACCAATCATTTCATTCAACACATTTGAGTAATATTTCACCAATTTCATCTAGCTCATGAATCAATAAAATTATAAACATGATTATCAATAGAAAATAAATCTTTCATTTCTTTTTCTATAACTTTTTTAACTTCTCACCAAATTGCAATTGATTGAGAATATTTTTCATTTGCAGTTAAAAAACCATACCAATATTTCTTATCTATATATTTAACTTTCTCTGAAGCTTCAAATAAAATATCTTTTTTATTTTCAGGAGTTTTCATATCGTCTTTTCATATAGAGATTCATGAAACAGTAGAATATTTATAACCAAAATCTTTTATATCATTTACAAATTTAGCAGTTCATTCAGCTCATAATAATTCAAATGAATCTAAAAGTATTCTTTTTATAACTCATTTTGTTAATTTTTCATTTATAAATCATAGCTCTGGAGGTGTTATTTGTTTAAACAATAATCTTCAATAACTAGTTTCTTCCATCTTTCAATCAACCCTAACTTTTACAGGTGTTTTTAATCATACTACTCATGCATCATAAGCGTTAGATAGATCAGATACATCAGAATAAAATCTAAGAGGAGTATCTTTTTTAACTTCTTCTAATGCTGTAACATAATAACATCAAAGTATCATATCTTGAGAAGGAGTTACTATAGGTTCTCATGAACTTGGAGCTAATAAATTCTTACTAGTTACCATTAACTGAGCAGCTTCTTCTTGTGCTTTATCAGTTAGTGGTAAATGAACAGCCATTTGATCACCATCAAAATCGGCATTAAATGCAGTACAAGTAAGTGGATGAAGTTGGATTGCTTTCCCTTCAACTAAGACAGGTCTAAATGCTTGAATAGATAACCTGTGAAGAGTTGGAGCTCTATTCATTAATACAAATTTACCTTCAATTACTTCATCAAGAGCATCCCACACTTCCTTAATTTTCTTATCAATCATCTTTTCAGCATGTTTAACATTGTAAACAACACCGTTTTCAATAAGTTTTGCTATAATAAAAGGTTTAAAAAGTATTAAAGCCATTGATTTCGGGATTCAACATTCATCCATTTTTAAACTAGGTCAAACAACAATTACAGATCTTGCTGAATAATCAACCCTCTTACCTAACAAATTCTGTCTAAATCTACCTTGCTTACCTTTTAATATTTCAGTCAATGATTTTAATTTCTTTTTATTCGCAGTTACAAAACCAGATCTATTTGTTCTAGTCTCTCAAGTTATCAACATATCAACAGATTCTTGAAGCATTCTTTTCTCATTTTTTAAAATAACATCAGGTGCTCACAATTCTATTAATTTTTTAAGTCTATTATTTCTATTAATTACTCTTCTATATAAATCATTTAAATCAGAACTAGCAAATCTACCTCAATCTAATTGTATCATTGGTCTAAGATCTGGTGGTACTATTGGAAGAGCCTCCAAAATAAACCATTCTGGCCTTTGTCATGACTTAAGAAGATTTCATGCTAACTTTATCTTTTGTAAAATCTTTTTTTGTTTTGCTTGAGTTGCAGTTTTTAATTCAATTTGTCTTTCTTCAATAAATTTGAATAAGTCTATTCTAGATAATAAGACTTTTAGAAATTCTGCTCAAGTTCATCATTTAAATACATGAGGAAATTTATCTGAGAGATTTCTATATTCTAATTCTCAAACAACTTCTCAAACACTAAGGTTTTTTAAACTTGCTCTCATCTCATCAAATTCAGAAACCAGATCATCCAATCTTTTCATAGCAATTGCTTCAGCTTCAACAGCTTTTTTTGCTGATAATTCCTTAGATTCTTTTTTAAGTTTTATTTCATTAACTTCTTTTTGAACCTCTTTTTGCATTTCTGTTTTAGAAACCTTATATCTATCTTCTAAATCCCTAATTGCATCATCTCTTTTATCTTCAAATACATCAGTAATTATGTATGATGCAAAATATACAACTTGTTCTAACTTTTTTACAGGTAAATCTAATAGTAAACCAATTCTACTAGGAACTGATTTCATATACCAAGTATGGGCAACTGGAGCATATAGTTCAATATGTCACATTCTTTCTCTTCTAACAGAAGCCTTTGTAACCTCTACTCAACATCTCTCACAAACTATTCATTTATATCTTATCCTTTTATATTTTCAACATGCACATTCAAAATTCTTTCTTGGTCAAAATATTTGCTCACAAAATAATCAACCTCTTTCTGGTCTTTGAGTTCTATAATTTATAGTCTCACTTATTAGTACCTTTCAATATGATAAACTTCTAACCTTTTCTGGAGATATAATTCATAAAGATATTCAAGAAAGATTATCAAGATTTTTACCTTCAGTAATATCTTTCTTTCAAATATTTTTTCATATTTCAGAAAAATCTGTTATTTTATCATTTAAGAAATTATCTAAACTTTTATCAAACATTAGTTTTATTATTATAGATTAAAAATTTTATTTTTCCTCTTCTTTACTACTTTCTACAGCTTTATTTTCAATTGCAATAACTTCTTCATATTTTCTAGATATTTCTTCTTCTTTATCTATTAATTCATCCTTATCTAATAAATTAACATCTAATCAAATTGCTTGCAATTCTTTTATAAGTACATTAAATGATTCAGGAATATTTGGTTTTTTAATTGTAGAATTTTTAACAATTGCTTCATAAGCTTGAGTTCTACCTGCCACATCATCTGATTTAATAGTTATCATCTCTTGAAGAATATTTCAAGCAGCATAAGCTTCTAATCACCATACCTCCATTTCTCAAAATCTCTGACCTCAATTCTGAGCTTTACCTCAAAGTGGTTGTTGAGTTACCATTGAATATGGTCAAACAGACCTTGCATGAATTTTTTCTTCAACTAAATGATGAAGTTTCAACATATATTTTATACCAACTGTTGTTCTTTCCTTAAAAGGCTCTCAAGTTTCTCAATCAAATAGTTGAACTTTTCAATCTTCTTCCATTCATGATTTTTTCATCAACTGTGTTACTTTATCTACTGATAATCAGTTAAGTATAGGTGTAGCAATAGTTATTCACATATTTTTGGCAGCCATACCCAAATGAGTCTCAAGTATTTGTCAAATATTCATTCTTGAAACAACTCAAAGTGGATTCAAAATTATATCAATTGGTTCTCAATCCTCTGTAAAAGGCATATCTTCAACCGGAACGATTCTTGAAACAATTCATTTATTACCATGTCTACCAGCCATTTTATCTCATACTTCTAATTTTCTAGTTTGAGCAACATAAACTTTTATTTGTTTAAAAACTCAAGTAGGAAGATTATCTCAATTCTCTCTTTTTAAAACATGAACTTCTAATATTTTTCATCATTGTCCGGCAGGCATTCTTAGAGAACTGTCTTTTACATCTTTTGATTTATCTCAAAATATAGCACGCAAAAGTCTTTCTTCTGGTGATAATTCTTGTTCTCACTTTGGAGTAATTTTTCAAACTAAGATACTTCATCATTCGACATATGCTCAATTTCTAATTATACCATCAACATCTAAATCTTTTAATTTAGCGGCAGATACATTTGGAATATCATCAGTAGTTTGTTCAGGTCCTAATTTAGTTTCTCTAACATCAAGAGTATATTCTTTAATATGAACTGATGTAAAAAAGTCTTTTTCAACTAATTTTTCAGAGATAATTATAGCATCTTCAAAGTTATAACCATTCCAAGACATATATGCAACTTTTAAATTTCTTCAAATTGCTAACTCTCAATTATCTATTGAATGTCAATCAGTTAATAAATCTCATTTTTTTATTTTATCTCACTTTGAAACAAGTGGTTTTTGATTAACTATCATATCATGATTTGACCTATTGAATGTTTTCAATTCATAAGTCTTTTTTTCTCATGATTTATATAAAACAGTTATATGTTTAGCATCAACTCACAAAACTTCTCAAGAATCCTCAGCTATAATTACATAACCAGATCATTCTCAAACTATTCTTTCCATACCTGTTCATACTACTGGAGCTTCTGGAACAAGCAAAGGAACAGCCTGTCTCATCATGTTAGAACCCATTTCTGCTCTAGTTGCATCATCATGTTCTAAAAACGGAATAAGACTTGTTTCAACTGACATTATTTGTTTAGGAGAAACATCAATATGAGTTATCTCCCTAATATAAGAGATAATAGGAACATTTCATGCTCTTGCACTAATTCTTGTATTTAAAAAATTTCAAAATTCATCAACATCAGAATTAGCTTCGGCAATAGTAAGTACTCTTTCTTGATTTGCATCAAAATAATCAAAATTTTTACCCAAATATCATCTTACTTCTATTTCTTCACTCTTAATTTTTTTCTCAATATCTTTTGCCTGTTTTTCAGTTACAAGAGATTTATCTTTTACAATAACATTCCCCTTCTCATCTTTTATATCTCAAAGAGCTATTCTATTTACTATAGATTTTCAATCATTTTTAACAGTATGTTCAACATTTCTAAACGGAGTTAATATAAATCAATATTTATTTACTCTAGCGTAAGTTGCAAAATGAAGAACTAATCATATATTTGGTCATTCTGGAGTTGCAATTGGACATATTCTACCATATTGAGTAGGATGAACATCCCTAACTTCAAAAGAAGCTCTTTCTCTTGTTAATCAACCAGGTCAAAGTGCTGATAATCTCCTTTTATGTCATATTTCTGATAATGGATTTGATTGATCCATAAATTGAGAAAGTTGGCTTGAACCAAAAAATTCTTTTAATATAGCAACTATAGGCCTAGAATTAATAAATGTTCATGGAGTAGCATCATCTAATTCAACTATTGTCATTCTATCTTTTGCAATTCTCTCCATTCTTGCAATACCAACTTTAATTTTATCAGTAACTAATTCTCAAACTGATCTAATTCTTCTATTTTCCAAATGGTCAATATCATCGACTACAAATCATTTCTTTCAATAAAATAAATTCAAAAAGTATTTCAAAGAAATAACTAAGTCATCTATACTTAAAAATTCTCATTTTTCATCTGAATGCTTAGTTTTTATTCATAATTTACGTTGTATCTTCATTCTAGCAATTTTTCCTAAGTCAAACCTTTTTGTATCAAAAAAAGTTACATCAAAAAGTTCTTCAACCCTTTCATCTGTGGCTAAATCTCAAGGTCTAAGTAATTTATAAAGAATATGAAGAGCTTCTAGTCTATTAGTAGATTTATCTTTCTCAAGAGTTGGAGCTATATTAGTAGCAATTATATCATCTCATAGATCTTTAAATGCATCTAAAATCTCTGCATTAGATTCTAATCAAAAAGCTCTTAATAAAACAGATATAGGAATTTTTCTTTTTTTATCTATTTTCACATTTATTATTCATTTTTTTTCGATTTCAATTTCTAACCAAGTTCATTTTTGGGGAATAATTTTTAAACTAAATCAAGAATCAGAAGGAGTAAAAAATATACCTGTTGATTTTATAATTTGATTAACTATAACTCTTTCAATTCAATTAATTATAAATGCAGCAGTTTCTGTCATTATAGGTATTCAACCCATATAAACATCTTGAGACTTTATTTCTCAAGTTTCTTTGTTCAACATTTCTAATTGAATTTTTAAAGGAGCTTCATAGTTTAAATTTTTTCTTTTACATGTCTCATAATCATATTTTGGTTCTTCTATAGACATTCACTTATAATATATATCAACTTTTTCTTCAGAAAAATCTGATATTGGAAAACTATCTCTAAAAACTTTATCAAGTCCATTTTGTAAAAATTCATTATAAGAATCTTTTTGAACTTCCAAAAGTTCTGGAATTCATGCAATAGATCTGTCATCTGTATAATAATGTCTTCATTTTATTTCATACAAACTTCATACATCTTTACAAGTAGGTTTTCTTTTTGTCATAAAAATTTTGTTAAATAAAATTGTAAAGTCGTTTTTTTAAAAACTATGATTTTTCTAGAATTACACAATCACAAACTAGTTTTTAATACACAAAAAACTACACTCCCCATACAATAATTACACAATCAAGGGTGTGCCTTAAAAAGAAGTATATCTAATAAGCAAAAAAGTCAATAAAAAAATCAGAAAATGTGGTATTTTCTAAGATTTCCAAAATAATTTTATTCAAAATCATTTGTATAATATTTGTATAAGTATAATATGTTAGAAGATAAGGCATTTTTATAATATAACTTTAGCTTTTTCTAAAAAAGTAACTATTTTATATTTAAATTATGAAAAATGGAAAGAAATATACAAAAAAATAAAACAAAAGTATGAATTGATTGTGATAATGCTGATGGAGTATTATATAATTTATTTTCTTTCCATAGTTGAGCAAGAAAAATACTAGAAAAAATTATTTGAATACATTATAATGGTAATTTTTCTATAAAAAACAAATTTTATGCTGAAGATATGCTAAAAAATATATTATTAAATGAAGAAAAAAAAAGAACTTTTTTTGATATGTTAAAAAAAGTTTCTGGAGAAATTGAATGATGAGATGTTATATTAGAAGCAATGAAACAGTATGAAGAAGAACATTCAAATAAAATCTTTTCTAAAATAGTGGAAGATACTAGAGAAAAAATTATGAGACAAATTGAAACTAAAATAGAAGAAAAAAGTGAAACAAAATTAAAAGATTTCAATAAAATATTTTGATGAATAAAATGAATAGAGCTAAAGCAAGAGACTGTTATTAGCTGAGAGTTATTAACAGAAATTGCAAAATCTTTAAACTATCACAGTTTAATTCTTTTTTATAAAAAGATAAAAGAACTTAAAATAACAAAGTCAGATAAAGAACTACTTGAACTTTATTTAAATCACGACATAAAATATTGATATCTAAAATTTTCAAAAGAAGATTTTGAGGACTATCCTTTAGAAGAATACATAGATAATGAAATAAACCCTATTTTATCAAAAGCAATAAATGAATGATGGATAGAATAAAGAAACTTAAAATATCTCCTAATTATAAAAAAGTGAACCATATATTATGAATTCATACACTATAAAAATAATAATTTGATTTTTTATCAAACACTATATATTATATATGTAATATAATTAAATTATAAATTATAAATAAAAATGATAAACTTATGAACTAGGGAGGAATATCACAAAAAACTTAACTGAAAAGAAAGATATTGATTAGAAGATTGTCCATTTTGTACTAATATAAAAGAGCAAGAAGGACATATAATCTGGAAATGAAAGTGTTGGTATATAATGCATAATATGTATCCATATTCTTGAAATGAAAAACATTTAATGGCTATCCCCTATACTCATAAAAAATGTTACCTAGATTTAAGTGATGAAGAAATACTAGATTTTAAAAATGTAAATATATTTTTAAAAGAGTTTTTTGGAGAGGATAATTATTTTTCTTGCCTTAGAGAAACAATAGCAAATAGAAGTGTAGAACACCTACATTATCATTATATACCTTGAAAATTGAAATGAAAATACCTAAGAAAAATGCTTATGGATCAATGATTCCCAATTAAAGAAGAATTATAAATAATTAAGCTAAATTATGATTCAAATAAAAAATCTATCTAAATTCTACAATAATAGAATTATTTTTGAGAAGCTAAATCTTCAAATAAAGACCTGAGAAAAAGTTATGTTAGTTTGAGAATCAGGAAGCTGAAAAACAACTTTATTAAAAATAATTTCAGGAATAGATAATAAATACTCTTGAAAAGTAGAAATAGATTGAGAAGATATTTGAAAATTCTCAGAAAAACAATTATGTGATTTTAGAAAAGAAAAAATATGATTTGTTTTCCAATTTTTTAATTTGTACGATAAACTAGATGTAGAAAATAATATAAAATTTATTTCAAAAATATGTAAGGTCGATTTTCCAGTTAAGAAAAGATGTGAAAAATTAATAAAAGAATTAAACCTTGAAAAAATTAAAAAGAAAAAATTAGATACTCTATCATGATGAGAACTTCAAAGAGTTGCAATTGCTAGAGCTCTATTTAATAAACCTAGCATATTATTGCTTGATGAAGCTAATTCACATTTAGATAAAAAAAATGTTGATAATTTTTATAAAATATTAGATATAGCCCATAAAAAATACAATTTAACTATTATTTCAGTGAATCATAATAATGAGAACAAAAGTTTTTTTAATAAAATAATAAAGCTAAATTAAACTATAATTTCTTCTAAAATAATATGTTAAAAGTAATTAAAATTTCATTAAGTAACTTACTAAATAAAAAATTCTCTTCCCTTTTATTAATAGTATTTTTAAGTTTTGGTTTTTCTATTTTTCTTTTTTTAGAAATTTGAAAATCATATTTAGAGAACTTAACAAATACTATATATTCCTGAGATATTTGAGATAATAAATTAATAATTGAAAAAAACAACTCAACTATTTCTTCTTTTTTAAGTGATATAGTAAATAAAAAAGATTATTTCAAGAACTCTGAAATAGAGAAAATAAGTAATATAGATTGAATAAAAAAAGTTTATAAATGAGCCAATTTTAACGAACCCGCTATTATGAGTATAAATTTATTGTGAAATTATTTCACAACAGATATATTTTTAGAATGATTAGATGAAAGTATATTTAATAAAAAATTTGAAAACTTTAACGATAAACAAAACTATATTCCTCTAATTGTTTCTAATAAAGTTGTTAGCTCTTTAATAGCGATTTTTGTTAAAGACAAAAGTGCAGAAAAGATAACAAAAGAATTAATTTTATGAAAAGAATTTAATATTGTTTTTGGAAAATCTTCTCTTACAAAAAGTCCTAATAAAGGTCTAAAAATGAAATGAAAAATAGTAGGATTCTGAGAGTGATCTAATTTTATGCTTATATCTATTCCTTACTCTTGGCTCAAAAAAATAAACTTATCACTATGAAAAAAGACAAAGGTACAAAAATTATTTTTAGAAACAGATAAAAATACAGATATAGATAAATTAGAAATAAGTATCAAAAACTTGTGATATACAGTTAAAAATAATAAAAAAGAAAAGGAAAAAATAAAAAGTTTAGTAAAAATACTATATAAAATATGATTTCTATTTGTAAGTATTATTTTATTAATAATCACCTATAGTTTAATTAGTTTTTTGATTTTAAGAATAATAGAAAGCAAAAAAGATAATTCTATTATGTTTGCTATTTGAATAACAAGACAAAAAATAACAATGATATACATAATAGAATGATTTATTATCTCTATTTTTTGATTAATACTTTCTCTATTAATAATATATTTATCTATATATTATCTAAATAGTTATATCTGAATATATAATTCAAATCATAACTTTATAAATTTACCAGATATAGATTTTAGAATTCAAAATTTAGTACTTTTAATAATATTTTTCATAATTATAAATACTATTAGTATTAGCTTATCTTATTTTAAAATACTCAAAAGTGACTTTAAAAAAATAATTTAAAATTACTTAATTTTTTTACAAATTAAGTAACATCTGAAAAAATATAGATATTAATTATAAAATATAAAAAAAGCTAAAATTCATAAATGAATAAAAAGAGAGAAAAAGCAATTTAACTTTTCTCTCTTTAAATGTATATTTTAAATTATGTAATTATTTTTATAATTAACTTTTTAATCAATATTATTTTCAAGAATTCATATTAATTTCATTTGAAAAAATTTGTAATTTTAATTTTAAATATACTAAAGCATTATATTTATTATTTACTTTATTTGGTAAAACAGAATCTTGAGGATATTTCATAAGTAAATTTGAAATAACTTTTTCCAATTTTTTAACAATTTTATTATTTATTTTAACTTGTTTTGAAGTACTATATTTAGAAATTTTCTTAGTATATTTAGAAAAAAGTATATCAACCTTATTCAGAGTTCTTTTAGGTAAATTTCATTTTATATGGTTAAATAAATTTACGTCATTTTTGCTTAAAACAAAATTCTTTTCCCAAGGTCTTATACATTTATTAAGCTTCTCTGACCAAGAGTATCAAGCCGAAGCCTTACATCAATGACTATCCCTATCATTTCAAACTAAATTTACTAACTTATCTTTCTTCTTTATACATTTCCATTCAGGAACAAAATTTTCTGGAGTTCAAATAAGAGTTGAAGCCATAAAATCTTTTCAAAAATATGTATTAACTCAATCTGTTGCTGTCTCACAAGTTTCTCATTCTGCTTTTATAAATTCTTCTCTAGTCTTATAAATACCTTTTACTTTCATTTCTTTTCTATTTAAACAAAACCACTCTTCCTTAGCCTCTTTTCAATTTTCATCTTCACAATACATCAAAGTTCCAGCTCAAATTTTTCAATCAACTACAAAATAAGTGTTACATCAATCAGTTGCAGACTGACAAGTTTTTCACTCTTGTTTTTCAAATTCTTCTCTTGAGTTATAAACTTTTTTCTTTTTTAATACTTTTACCTTTTTTAATACTTTCAAATCTTCTTTTGCATTTTCTAATTTTCTAGTTCTAGAACAAAGACTTACTCTATGTCTTCAATTATCTTCTTTGTCATATATAATCCAAGTTTTAGAATTTTTAAAATCTACTCAACATGTAGCTCAATCTAAAGAAGTATAAACAATACCTTGTTTATTTCCTCATTTAAAAGTATCCATAACTTCTAGAGAAACTTTTTTTACCTTTTTATCATAAAATTTATTTTCTTTCTTTATATCATTATAAAAACTTCTTTTTTCTGTTATAATTTCTACATCTTTTATTTTTGCAGTATAAACATTATCTGCTCTTTTTAATTCTTCTTCTGGAGTTCATGGTCTCATACAACTACAAGCAGAAGCTGAATAAATAAAAGATGAAAATAAAGTAATAATACTTATTACTAATAATATTTTTTTCATATATATTAATATTAATAATATAAAATATATTCCTGTTATCTAATTATATTAGAAATATATAATAAAAAGATAACGAAGAGATTATAATAAATAATTTTTTTATACCAACTTTTTTCTAAAAAAACTATATATTTACAAAATAATTTAATTAAAAAAAATATGAATTTCAAGAATTTTTACCAACTAAATGTATTTTATAATGAAGGTCTTCTCTATTTAAATCAGATAAATTTTCTACTTTATCATCTCCTTGGTTTTCATTAAAATCTTTTTCTAATTTTCTAACTCTATTTTTTTGAGATTTCCTAACTGTATTTTTTTGAGGAGAAATAGAAGAATCCTTAGTTTTTCTTACTACTTCTACTACAAGATTAGAAAAAAAACTCGATAATTTAGGACGATATTCTTGATTTAATGGTTTTGTTAAATTAGAATCTAACAAACCAGATCTTTCTAACTTTTCCATTTAAAATAAAGGTTAATTAATAAGGTGCAAGGATTATATTTATGTATATAATTTTTTCAAGTTTTTATATATAAAAAATAATCCTGAATTATGTCAATGCATATCCAGTATCAGGTAATCATAATCAGAATTGCATTCAAGTAACTAAGTTAAAAGGAATATCTTTTTCTATTATTAAAATAATAAAATCCTTTATTTGTGAGAAATCTAATAAATGTCCAAGATTTCTAATCCAAGAATGATTATAAAGTGATGTTACATTAGATGTACTAGGATTTTTATTCGAGCTTATTTCACATGCTCTATTAAGTATAACAAACATTTTTTTATATATTTGCTTTTTTTTATACTCTAAATTATAAAATTCTTTTTTTTCACTCTTTTCTAGTAACTTTTATTCAATTTTTAGCATCTTTAGAGAAATGTAATCAAGGGAATCTTATTAACTTATTTATAGTAGACTTAACTCATAAAACTTCAACCATTAAATCTAAGTTAGCTTCTAGATCAACTCAATCGTCTACCGTAGAATTAGGATTAATTTTTAATCATTTATCTCTTTTAATAAAACCCTTTATTTCTCAGTTTTGTATATTTCAATTTGAAATATACAAATTATTTGAAGTAAATTCTAGTTTTTCTATTCAATATATTTTTAATGACGATATTCTATGGAGTCATAAATAATCTTCATCATCCATTAATTGAATCCTTGTATTTTCATTTAACTTTAGAAATATTTCTTCTACTTGACCTTTAGTCAGTACCATAGTATCCTCTAATTGTTTAGAAACTAACAAAGTTTTAGAGGTACCTGAATCTACTTCTAATCCGATATCATTTAATACATTTGCCAAATATTTCATATAATTTAGAAATAAATATTAAAAAAGCCCCTTATTTCAAAGGGTCTTTAGTGAAAACAATTTTTATATATTATTTATCAACAAGAAACAACCTTTGAACTAACATCCAAAAAGTAAAAATTGAAATAAAAAAATGTATAAAAATTATGCAAGCTCATTAAAAAGTTATTAACATTTAATATGATTCTATAATAATATTTTTTTTTCTTTGTCAAATGAAAATATTCAAAATTAAATTTATAAAAAATAAGTAATACTAAAGTATTACTTATTTTTTATAAAGATATTCGATTTTTTAATTATTTTTATCCATACCATCTGAATTTATAATTTTTTCTGTATTTTCTACATCTTTTTCTAAACCATCAATATTTAATTCATCAAAAGTAGATTGAATTTGTTTATCATATTCTTCTCAAATAACTCATGAACTAGTAGATTCTCATAAATCGTTAATATCTAATGATCAAGATTCATTAATAGTATCCATACTCTCAGCTCAGTACATTCATCAAGAAAAACCTTTTTTAATAATATCTTCTATACTTATAGATTCCTTTGGAACTGAGATTTCAATACTCTTTTTTTCGTTAATTTTACTTTTAACATCAAGCTTAATTTTTGCATCTTCAAAATCAATATTTCAAACTATATCAATATTTTTAGCAGAAAGATTGATATCAAAAGTAGCATTAAGCTCTTCTTTTCAGTTATTTAAAACAAACATAGTCAAAGTTCATCATTTTAATGACTTCTTTAAATCCATCTTTAATTCTCATCAATTTCAAGACATATTAACTATAAAATTACTTTTGTTATTATCAACACCAAAGTTCATTTCATCTACAGATCAAGAAAAAACAAAATATTCTTTTTTCTTAACATCAATTTTAATGTTTCAAGAAAATTTTATTTTATTTACTTCTTCTTTTAAATTCTCTACGTCTTTTTCATTTATTTTCTTACCATTTAAGTCCGAAAGTTCTTTCATAATACTAACAATACTCTCATTATTTAATTCTACATCATAATTATAAAAATTAGGATCTTCATTTTCTTTTACTAATTTCAATAATGGATATTTTTTATAAACATTTAGAAAATCTTTATTAGACATAAATAATGATGAAGTATTATGAGTTCTTAAATAATCATCATTTGATAAATCAAGGGATATCCATTTTCAAATATATCCTAAAAACATAGCTTTTACAAGAGCAACTGATTTATCTCAATCCTCTCATGGCATAGAAAGATTAAAGTCATTTAACTTTGTATACAAAGTTTTTTTATCCATCAACATTGAAACATCTAAGGTTCAACTTCAATTGATATCTTCAGATACAACTTTTACATTTCACTTAATATCTCAAGCAAAAGATTCTTTAGTTTTATCAAAATCAAAATCTGATTTTAAATCTACATTAACATCTCATTCAGGTGAATTAATAGACAAGTCTGCAACAGTATTAGATTCTCAAACATTAATTTGAGAAAAATATTTCTCAAATTTTTCTATAAGTGAAGTTTGATTTTTAAGTAAAACATCTTCTGGAGTCTCATTTTTGGCAGGAGTACAAGATGACAAAATAATCAATAAAATTGAAATTATAATCGACTTTTTAAACATATATTTTTTTTAATTATTAAAAGAGTAAAATGATTATATATAAAGATATAATAAAATCAAAATTTTTATAAAAATTATTTTTTAATATAATGTAAAAAATAATTTTTATAAAAAAATAAAAATGAATAAAAAAAATATAGCATTAACAATAAGCGTAATAATTATTATTACTCTTTTTGTATATTGTTTTTATCCAGTTATAACTTATAAAGAAGATACTGAAAATAGCCCTTGAAGAATATTTTTAAAGGATAGAAATTGAAAAATTATAACTGACAAATCTAAACCTTGATGATATAAAGAAAAAGATATCTTTTATGACAAAAACCTTAAAATAATAGAATCTATTATAAAGATTGAAGATAAAAATTTCTTTAAACATTTATGAATTAGTATTCCATCAAAAATTAGAGCAATAAAAGATAATATTTATTGAAAAAAGATTTCGTGAGGAAGTACTATCACTGAACAATATATTAAAAATAGATATTTTAAAAATAAAAGTAGAACTTATTTACAAAAGATAAGAGAAGCTATTTTAGCAATATCTTTTGAAATTATATACAGTAAAGAAGAGATACTAAATAACTACTTAAATAATATATATTTATGAAATTGAATTTATTGATTAAAGTGAGCAAGTAATATTTATTTTGAGAAAAAACAATTAAAAAATTTAACAGATGAAGAAATAACTATCTTAGTATCCCTTATTAATAATCCTTCTATAAAATCATTAAAAGACAAAGACTTTTTAGAATATTTTGAAAAAGTTAAGAAAAAACTTAATTACAAATTTGAGAAAAAGATTTTTGTTCTCAATAAAAAAAAGAATATTGATCTTTTCCCTTTTGTAACAAATAATAACATAAAAACAATTGATTATGATTTACAAAGTTTTTCAAAAAAAGTTTTAAACAAAACTATTAACTCTTTAAAGTCTAAGAATGTAACTAATGGAGCTATATTTGCTATTAATCCTAGTAACTGAGAAATACTAATATACCAGTGAAGTAAGGACTTTTATAGTAAAGAAATTGATTGACAGGTAGATATAATAAGGTCAAAAAGACAACCCTGAAGTACAATGAAACCATTTTTATACCTTTTAGCACTTATGAAATGAGCTAATAGTGATGATTTTTTAATTGATTTAGAAACAAAGTATAATACTGGAATAAAAAATAAAACTTTTTTAGCTCAAAATTATTCACTAAAAGAATATTGACTTATTAGACTTAAAAAGGCATTATGAAATAGTTTAAATAATGCATCTGTAAGATTGGCTAAAGAAATATGATTACAAGAAGTTTATGATTTTTATAAAAAATCTGGTTTTGAACTAGAATATCCACCTAATCATTATTGATATTCTCTTGTTTTATGAAATCCTGATATAACACTATATAATTTGGTAAATAGTTATAAAAATTTAATCCCAAAAGGAGAAGATATTAATAAATTTCTTTTATATAATATATTAAAAAATCCAGATAATAGAGATATTAGTTTCTGAGTAAATTCAATATTAAACACAAGTATATTTCAAGCTGTAAAGACTTGAACTAGCTCAGATTTTAGAGATAACTTAATAATTTCTTACCACCCTAATTTTATTATTTGAATATGGGTTTGAAATAATGATAATTCATCTATGATTTGAGTAACTTGAATAACTGGTGCATGATATATTTGGCACCAGATAATTGAAAAAGCTATTAAACTTTGATATATAAAAAATACAGAGGTTAAAATACCTAATTGAATTATAAAAAAAGACTATTGTCTTGATGTTAAATGTTATAGAAAAGAAATTATATACTCAAAAACAAACAAATCTTATGATAGTAGAATAGCTGACTCATTATATTTCAAAAAAGATATTTTCGAGAATTTATTAAATGAAGAAATAATAAGATTAGAAAAAAAGTGATTTATAATAAATTAAAGACAAAGCTTAGTTCACTTGGTATAAAGTTTTTTTCATAATTTTTCAATAAGTCTAATTCAATATTTTTCTCTCATACTTTTTCTACCTGTGTTACTACATTTTTTTCAAGTATTTTCAGAATGTAAGGTAAATTTAGATTTAATTTTTTATAATATTTTATAGATTTATAAGCAGAAAATAAACATTCTTTATAAGTACCTACGCATTCATATGGTTTATTTCAAGAGAATCATAATAACTCTTGAAAAGTCACAAGTAATTCATTACCTTTATATAAGTTAGCTCAGAAAATATTTTCTAATTCTTTTTCTCAAAGAAATGATGATAACAATAAATATACAAAACAACACTTTTCACACTTATTACACCAATTTCAATTTATTTTTAGATTAGATTTTATAAAAAAGTTTTTATTGCAACTTGAGAATGAAGAAAAATACTTCTCTGCTTTGTTAGAAAATATTTGAGCAATCCTATATTCATAAAATCATCTTAATATTGAAAAATATTTAGAGTCCTCAGATATGTAATCAAAAACATAATCATTAAAATCTTTTTCAAATTCATATGATTTTGAATACTGATGATTAATACTAATTCAATGCCAAAAAGTATTAGCCTCACTTGCAGACTTTTCATTTGACAAAACTGTATATCTATAATCATACAAATAGCAAACTAATTGAGATATAAATGCAATTATTCATGTTATGGGAATATGTCAGTTATAGTATCCCTTTTTATTTAAAGAAAATAAGTTTTTTGAAAGAGACCTTTTTATTTGTAAAGGTTTCTTTCAAAGAACTTTTAAAGTATTTACTTTTATAGTATCTAGCTTTCAAAAAATAAAAGGAGTGAAATCAAGAGAATCTAACAATATAGAACTGACAATACTATCCTTTCATCATCACCATGGCAACAAAATATTTTTTGATTTTATATTGAACTTTTTAATTTCTTTTTTACTCAGCAAAGTATTTTTAAAGTTAATAATTCAATTTGGGTTTATTTCATTTTTAATAAGAAATTCTCATAATCAAAAAAGATAAAACTTTTCCCAAAATCTTATCTGGTTATCATCTAAATATCAAGACTCAACAAACAAATATCTTGTTGGAAAAAGTTTGTAATAACTTATTCATAATGCTAAATGAATATTAAATAAAATATTATCTAGTATAGCATCATCCTTTGATTGTATATTCAATTCTAGAAAATCGCATTTAAAATCAACAATTTCCTCAAATTCTTCTTTAATTCAACTATTATCATTACTATCAAAATAATAATTAAAATATCCCAAAAGATTTTTTTTATCGAAATTAAATGATTTAAAATAAAAATTATCAAACTTTTGCATTAAATTTTTTATTAATAAATAGCCCTATCATTTTATATTAATTAATAATAAATTCAATTAAATTTTACTTTTTAAATTTTTATCATATAATTGTTATCGTAATTTTCTGATGTATTTTTTGGAAAGTTACAAAAATTTATATTTATAAAAATACATAATATGGCTATTGGAAAAGAAGAAAAGAAAAAAATAGTAAGTAGTTTCGGTTCAAAAAAATCAGACACTGGTTGTCCTGAGGTACAGGTAGCAATACTTACTTCAAGAATTGAAAATTTGAAAAATCATTTACTAGAACACAAGAAAGATAATCATTCAAGAAGATGAATTTTACTAATGGTATCTAAAAGGAGAAAATTACTTTCTTACTTAAAAAGAAAAGACCCTGAAAAATATAATGAAGTTATTGAAAAACTAGAAATTAGAAAATAAAAAAAAATCTCTTAAAAGAGATTTTTTTTTATTTTTCTATACTAAATTCACTACTACACAAATTATCCTTAAAATTGAGTCTTATTCTTTCCATAAGTCTATCAATAATCATATAATCATAATCAAGAATCTCAACTTTTATTACTATGTGTGATGTATTATAGTCTATTCTGTTTGAATTAACATCATATATATTTATGTTCATAAAATATATAATTTCACTTAATTCTTTCAGAACTCAAATTCTATTTTTAAATATAAACTCTAATTTGAAAATAACATAATCATTGTGTTCTCATGCTCTATAAGCAGATAATAATCTATCTGTATTTACTTTTTCTAAAACTTTACATTTTCTATTATGAATAGTTATAACTCATTTATTATTTATATGAGCAACCATTCTATCTGGTAATCTTCTTCTTGAACAATAACAAAGAGTATACTTAAGATTTTCTTCTCATCATATTATTATATCGCTTTTTTTGTCATCTTTCTTAATAATATCAGATACCTCTTTTCAAATTTCTTTTTTTTCTAATACTATTTTTTGAGCCTTAAGAATCTTTCTGAAAAGTGAAGAAGGAGTTATACTAAAATTTCACACTTGTTCAAGTAATAACCATCTTTCTTCAATATTATTTTCCCTTCAATCAATTATTCTAAGTATTGATAAATTTTTATCAAATGCACTTAATCAAGATTTTACAAGATATTTATTCATTATTCACTTTCATCTTTCTCTATTACTCTCTTTATCTTCTATTTTTAAAAATGATTTAATACATTTTTTAGCTTTGGCAGTCTTAACAAAAGAAAGCCAAAAAGGATTAGGTTTTTTATTTTTGTCAATAACAATATCTACAACATCTCAATTACAAAGCTCTTTATCAAGAGGATAAACATTATTATTAACCTTTGCAATTGCAATATGGTTTCATAAATCAGTATGTATATAATATGCAAAATCAATAGGTGTTGATCATGCTGGTAAATTAATATTATCTCAAGTTCTAGTAAAAACAAATATTCTATCTTTGAAAACATCTATTTTTAGAGAAGACATAAAATCTTTGTTTCAAAGACTTTGGGTTAATTCCTTTAACTCTTTTACCCAATCAATGTCTTCATTAGCAACAGAACTTCATTTTTCTTTATATCAAAAATGAGCAGCAACTCAAACCTCAGCATACCTTTTCATCTCAAAAGTTTTTATCTGAATTTCTGTAGGTTGTTTTCTAAACTGTTTTAACAATCATATAGTTGTAGTATGAAGACTTTTATATCAATTTGGTTTAGGTAGAGCTATATAATCTTTAAATTTATTAGGGATAGGCTTCCATTCATTATGAATTAATCATAGAGCTTTATAACAATCTGAAACAGAATCAACAATTACTCTAATTCAAAAGATATCATATAAATCATGAGGATTATCACATCACTTTTTATTCATTTTCTTATATATAGAATAAATTGATTTTATTCTATAATCAATTTCATATCAACTTATTTTTCATTCTAATACGCGATCTATTTCTTTTTCAACATTATCAAGAAAATATTTGCAACTTTCTTCAAGAGTTTTTAATTCTTTTTTTATTTTTCTATACTTTTTTAACTCTAGGGTTTTAAAACATTCAAGTTCAAGATCATTTTTTAAATTAAATAATCACAACCTATCAGCAATTGGAGCATATATGTTTAATGTTTCTAAAGCAATTTTTATTCTTTTCTCTCTTTTAGGTTGGTACTGAATGGTTCTCATATTATGAAGCCTATCAGAAAGTTTTATAAAGACAACTCTCAAATCTTCCGCCATTGCAACAAACATTTTCCTTAAACTTCATATATCTCTATCTTCTCAAGAATATCTAACCTTTCATAGTTTCTCCATTCATTGACACAAAAAACTTACTTCTTCTCAAAATTCATTTGAAATATCAACAGAAGTTTTTGGAGTATCTTCAATAACATCATGCAAAAGACAAGCCTGAATAGAAGGAATATCAGGTTTTAAATCAAGAAGTATTATTGTTGCCTCAACTGGATGGGTTATATAAGGTTCTCAGCTCATTCTTAATTGCCCCTTGTGAGCATCTTTTGCATAAATATATGCTTTATTTATCTCATCTCTAATATAAGATTCTTCAAGATTAGTCATATATGAAGAAACTTTTTTTATAATAAGATTTACTTTCTTATCTGTTTTATCTATATATTCCATGTTTAAAAAAAGTTTTTAGAGAATATAAGTTTATATATGAATTATACTAACATAATTCTTATTATTTTCAAATAAATAATTATTAAGAACTTTAAATCAAGCTTTACTAAATAAATAATTTAATTCTTCTAAAGAAAATGAATGATAAAATCTTGAAAAAACTCATATTTTTATTTTGTAATCTAAAGATCAAAATCTATTCTCACTTCAATTAATCTGACTACTTTTATATTTTTTTCTATTTAAAGGACTATTTAAAGCCCAATTAGTCATATAAATTCTTCATCACTTTTCTAACAAATTATGAAGAGAAGATAACACTAATAGCCTTTCTTCAATAGTTTTTAAATGATGAAAAGAAGCTATAAAAAAGATATCAGAAAACTTTTTATTTATTTTTTTCAAATCAAGCATATCTAATTCTAAAAAATTATATTTCGGATAAGCTTTTTTTGCCTCACCAAGTAATCAAGAGGATAAATCAATTCATAAATAATCAATTAATTCTATTTTTGAAGACTTTAGACATCACAATAGTCTAGCATTTCAACATCAAACATCAAGAACTGTCTTTGGTTTATCCAAAGACATAAGAGAAATAAAATAATTTATTTCTTCCCACTTCATATTTTTTCTAGAATTAGAAAATGTTTTTGCAAAATTATTATAATCAACCACTTTTATTATATTTACATTTTATCTGGCATCTCTATTCAAAGTAAAGAAAAGCTATCTTTTATAGTTTGTGAAAAAGTTTTTGTTAAAATCAATGAAAAATTTCTAATTTTTTCATTTTTTTCTTTCAAAACTTCAACATTATTATAAAAAGAATTAAAAGATTTTGTTAATTCATATGCATATCAAGCTAAAATATGAGGCATATTTTTTTGTGCAGTTTCAAATAATATAGAATTATAATTAATTAAAAGTTTTATCAAATTTAAATGTTGCTGTTTAAAATGGTCTTTTACATCTTTGTAATCATCAGAAAAATTTATTTCAGAAGAAATTCATGATTTTTCTAATAATCTAATTGCTCTAACATAGGCATATTGAATATATGGTCAAGAGTTTCATTCAAAAGTCATAAACTCATCCCAATCAAATACAACATCTGTTTCCCTACTTTTTTTAAGATAACCATACTTAATTGCTCAAATTCATATTATTTCACTTAGATTTTTTAACTCTTCTCATTTTATATCAGATCTTTTTTCTAGAATTATTTTTTCAGCTCTTAATTCTGATTCATCAAGTAATTTATCAAGTTTTATAATCTTTCATTTCCTTGTAGACATTGCTCAATCTTTCAAACTAATAAATCAATTATATGCATGAAATAATTTGTCCTTACTTATCCAGTTTGCTCTATCTGCTATTTCAAAAACCTGCTTAAAATGAAGACTTTGTCTTACATCTACAAAATAAATTATATTATCTGGAGACCAGTTTTCGACTCTATATTTTATTGAAGCTAAATCAGAAGCTAAATATCAATGAGTTCAATCTCTTTTTTGTAAAATACAAGATGGTATTTTTGATTCATCAGAAAATATAACTCATACAGAATTATCCTCATTTTTTACAGCAATTCATTTTTCAATTAGTTCAGATACTATATCTTTCATAGAATACTTTAAATCTGGATAATTTTGAATCTTAGGGAAATTTAATCATTCATAATAACTTTCTCATATATCAAAATCTGGTTTTACATTCAACCTATCTAATTGTTTATTAACAGAAGCAATTGATCATTTTGTAAAATTTTGCCATAATTTAATATAATCAGGATCTCAATTTGATAATTTTTTAAACTCACTTCTGAAAGTTTCTTCAAGATCTTTATTTACCTCAGCTTCGTTACTAATTTTTACATATAATTCAAAAAGATGTTCTACTGCATTTTCTTCTAATTTATTTTTATCACCATATAATTTAAATGCTGTAATTAACTTACCCAAAATAATACCCCAATCACACATATGAGAATCTGATATTACATAACAAGACAATTTTTTATAAATATTAATCATTGCTTGACCCTGATTTGGAGTACACATATGACCTATATGAAGGGGTTTTCATATATTAGCTCATATATAGTCAACTACAATTGTTTTTCATTTATAGACATTTTCATTAAATACACCAAATTTATATTTTTTAAAAGAATCTATTATACTTAATTTATTTATTTTTATATTTAAGTAAGGTCATGAAACATTCACAGTATCAATAATTTCATTTCAAGATATTTCTTTTGAAATTATTAAACTTAGTTCCTCAGCTATAAGATTTGGAGATTTTTTTAAAGTTTTTGATAACTGAAAACAAGCAAAAGCATAATCTCATAATTCTTTTTTAGGTGGATTTTGCAATACTAATTCTTCTAATTCAACATTATAATTTTTTAGAATTATATCTGATAAAAAATTTGTTATTTCTTTTTTCATTTAAAATTATTTATTATTATTAATCTTAAGGAACATTTGAAAAATTCTCATCTAGAAAAAAATAATGTTTTTTGCTAATTTTTCCTTAAAAATTTTTCCCTATGCCTTAATTATAAATATTTTTAAGAAAAAAGAAAATAAAGTTGAAAAAAACTTTTTTATAAATATATTAAAAAACAAGTCAATAAATAATTAATTCGATTTTTGTAAATACATAAATATATAATATTTAATATAATGAGCGTACTTAATAAAAAAAATAAAGAATATTTTCTTAATTTAGAAAATAATAGTAATGTAAAAAATAAGTTTTTTGATAAAATAAACCAAGACTTAAATAAAGAAAAACTTATAATAATATCATGAATTGAATGAGTCTGAAAAACTGAAATAGTATCAAGTTATATAAAATCTATAAATAAAACTAATGCTACTCTTTATTTTAATACAGATATAGATATTTACTGAAAGATTAAAGAAAAAAAAGATTTGGAAAAAATGATTGAATTTTATATAAAAGATTCTGAAGAACCTGAATTTATTATATTAGAGAATATACAAAAAGTTTTAGATGTAGATTTGTTTATAAAAGATTTGTTTTTAAGTAAAAAATACAAAATAATACTTATTTGAAATAATATAAAAGTATTTGGAAAACCAGAAATAGAGATATTACCGGATTATAGCTCAAAAGCTTATAAAAGCGAATTAGACAATATATTAAAATACTGAATTCTTACAGAAAAAGAAGAGACAGACTCTAAAAAAGAATATTTACTAGAATCAATAACAAACAGAATAATACTTAATGATATTATTTATGCGTTTGAAGTAAGAAATATAAAACTTTTTAAGTCATTTACAGCTGTATTAGCAACAAATAATGACTATATATCACTAAGAGATTTTCAAAAAATTCTTAAGAGGTATAATATAAAAACTTCTCTAGCAACAACAATAGACTATATGGAATATTTAATATCTTCAAAAATAATAAAAAAAGTAGCAAAATATAATGTGAAAAAATGAAAAGAGATATTATGAAAAAATAAATACTTTTTTACAGATATATGAATAAAAAATTCCATATTACTATATAATAATATGGATAACTATACATTAACAGAAAACTATATTTACAATGTACTATCTTATTTATGATACAAGGTTTATTGATGAATCAATTGAGTTTTTAACTTTAACTTCATAGCTTTTAAAGAAAACACAAAAATATTAATATATATATCAAAAGATAGTAGTAATAATGATGAAATTAAAAGTAGCGCAAGAAAATTAATAAAAACATGAATTGAATGAAAAAAATATATTATTGTAAATAATAACAAAAACTTAAATATAAGAGAAAATTATAAATGAGTAGAAATAATAAAATTTAATGATTTCTTAAAAGTAATTAATTAGATCTTATACTAATCTGAATATTTCAATTTGTTATTTTAAAATAGTAATAATGTCTAACTGTAGTATGTCACTCTGGGAGAAATATAAAAATTGGGACACTATCTCACAAAATATCTTTTACTTCTGTACATACATAATTAGTCAATTCTCTTACTTTTTCCGAATATCACTCTTGAGATAATGTTTTTTCTTCAAAATTAGATAAAAATCTTGATAACTCTTTTTCATATTCTCAAGATTTGGACAGTATATAAGACCTTATTCAATCTGGTATATCAACTTTTACTAAATCTGGCATTCAAACAAAATTTGGTGTGAACTTTCTTATTAATTTTTCTATTTTTTTGCTTATAAAAGATATATTATCCAAATCATTGTAAAGTTTTTCTTGTTCATCATTTTTATAACTAAAAACTGACCTTCAATTTAGTCCTTCCATCTTAAGACACTCTCATATACTATCTAAAACTTCTTCTTTCTCTATTCACTCAGTACTAGGAACAAAAATAAATACTTCATCTCATCATAAAGATAATTTTATATTAGGATATTTCCTTTGTAAATTCTCAACAAAATTTTTAAATTTGATGGTGGTTTCCATCCCTGAATTAAATAATTCATATTTATTACTCTCTGTTATCTCTCAAGAACTAATTTTTCTTGCAATTTCTCTGAATTCTGAAAAATTCATTATCCCCATAGATGCAATATCAATAAAAACTCTTAAACCTTCAACTCATTTGGAGTATTCAATCAATGCAGTTCTGTTTAAAGTTCATTTATAATTAGTATCTACAAAACTTAAATAAGCAACTCATTTTTGGATTAATGATTCAAGCTCTTTTATTTCTTTATAAATTTCTTCAAAATCATTATTTAAATTTACATAAGGAGCAATAAAATCAAAGAAATTCAAAGAATCAATATATTTTTTAACCAAAGAAAATAAATGTTCATCTCAAATTGGTTCATTTTTCCTTACAGCCTCAATTAATATAGGATTAATTCATCAGAAATTAACATCATCTTGAACAAACACTTTATGATAAGCTCATGATAGTTCAAAACTTTTATCTCAAAATTTTGAAATTAATTCTCACTCTTGACTTACAATATCTTTTGATTTAGAAACTAATCATGAAAATTTAAAATATTCTCAATTCATTCTAGAATTAATTTCAGAAGAATAGAAAGCAAATAATTTATCTTCCAAACTATCTCACTCAACAAAAGAAACTCAAGATGAAATAGCTAGATTATTAATAATTAATTCTACCAAATTTTGATCTTCTCAACTCAATAATGATTTTATTAATAAATCAATTTTTTCTTTTCATATTCATAAAAACTCTATAATTTCTCCACTTGAATAATGTTTATCAGGAGTTTTATAATCAATTGTTAAATTTTTATAATTTTTTCTTATTAATCTACTAGAATATTCTGAAAATTTAGATCGAATATATTTTTTAATTTTATTTAAACATACATCTATACTTGATTTATCTCAATAAGAATCATTTATTTTTTTTATTCATCAAAAAGAAAAATTAACTAAATCATCTCATTTTGATAATCTAAGAATTCTTAATAAAGGTATATTTTCTGATACAATATCAACAATTCTTTTTTTTATAATAGGATTTCCACTAAAATTTAGTAAAAAATCATCTACATTTGGATATTCAGATTTAATATCTTTTATAACCAAAATAAGTATTTTTCTAAATTCATAAAAGCTTTTTCAATCAAATAAAGCCTCTTTCAAAATTATATTTTTATTATCAAGGCTATAATAAGACTTTATAGTATCATTACCTATATATTCTGTAGATTTTTCCATATTTAAATATAAAAAAGTTTTCTTATATTATAACATAGAAATTGTATTAAAACAAATTATTAAGGCTATTTTTTTGTTTATTAATTGCTATGGGACAATACACAGAATTAATTGACAAATAATGGAATATAATTAGATTGTAAACAATATTAATATTTTAGAAAAAATGGAAATATATAATGGGTTTTCTGATAATTTAGATTTACTTTCTAGTAATTTTCACTGATATGCTTTTGATTTAGATTGAACATTATTTGAAATACCATTAGATATATTAAAGAAAAAAAGGTTTAAAAACCAAAAAATTACAAGGTAAGTTCCTGAGGCTAATCATCCATGTTAGAATTTTATATATGCTGATAAAATATCTGATAAATTATACGGTATTTTTATAACTGAAAAAACAATAATATGGAATCAATAATAAATTTTGAAAAACATTTAAATAATGTTGAACAATATTTAAAAGAAACTTTAGGTTTAAAGAATCATAAAATAGAAATTCAGAGAGCAACGGACAAAATAAAATTTGCAAATAGAATAATATGTTGTGCTAATTGAAGTTCTATTCCAGCGATGAAAATACTTTATTATGAATTATTAAAAAAATGATATAATATTACATTTATTCCGCCAACTTTATTTAATGATTTAGAGTTACAAAAAAATGATTTAATAATTTTATGTAGTTTTTGATGGTCAAGAGGATTAATAAAATCTATAACTGAAAAATCTGTACAAAATAATACACATACAATTGTCATTACAGCAAAATCTGAAAAAAAAGAATTATATACAAAAGATGATAAAAGAATACTTACAATAAGAATCTTTCCTCACGAAGAAAAATTATTTTGTCGTCCTGCTAGTTCTGTTATTTCATATATAATCGCATGTGAATTATTTTTTTCTGTATTATGACAAATATTAGATATTGATCTTATTTATAAAATTATAAGAAGTGCTAAAAATAATAATAACTTTAATCAATTACAAGATTTTTTATTTAATTCACCTAAAAGAAGATTCTGAAAAAGGATTACAATATTAACAAGTTGAAGCCTTTGTTCTGTTGCTGAAAACATAAGCTTAGCATTAAAGGAATGAGCAGGAATATATTCTAATTTTTTTGATATAGAAGATTATTGACATTGAAATTATGTTCCAGATATGTTAGAAAATTATAATAATGCATATATTGTGTTATCTTCCAATAGTGATTTTTCTAGAAAGCAAGTTTTAAGAATAAAAAAATTGTTATTTTTAAATAATAATATTTTTTATTTTACAAGTAAAAATGATGATATTGTCGCAGGGATAGAGTTTTTGTTAAAAAATTCTCACTTTATTTTAAATAGTAATAAAATAACTCACTTTGATATGAATAATCCTATATGATTAAAAGAGAATGCCTTTTTTCATAAAGAAAAACATATAGATATTACTTCTACTAATATATCTTTTTTATGTAATAAAATAGAAAAAATTCATTTGAATAATAAGGTTACTATTGTTTGAATTTCTTGATGAAGTGCAAGTTGAAAAACTTCATTAGTTACACCATTAATAAAGGAACAATTAGAAAAAAAATTTAATGTAAGAATTTTAAATATGGATAATTTTCAAATGTGAAAAGATTTTGTAGAAAAATTAAAGAGTCCATATAAATATGATGATAAAAGGAATTTTTGTTTGGATGAAATAAAAGAAAGCTTAATACAGTTAAAACAATGACTAGATATAAAAATACCTAGATTTTCTTTATTAAAAGTTGCAAGAGATTGAGTGCAAAATTTTCAAATGGGAGATATAATATTAGTAGAATGAATATATGCAACCGATAATATCTTTAATGATATACTTGATTTTTCTATTTATTTAGATGATGATATTATAAATATGATTGTTAAAAGAGTTCTAAGATATAGTTTAGAAATGGATTTAAAAAATTGAGCAGCCGGAGCATTAAAACAATATTTAAAATATGTTTTACCTGCACATAATGACATAGTAAGTTTACAAAAAAAGACAGCAAATGTAATTATTAAAACTAATTTTGATTTTTGATTTTTAATTAATAAATACTGATTAAAAGGGCAGGAAAATTTTGTAAAACAAGAAGATATTATTTTTTGTATTAAAAATAAAACATTAAGTATATATTCTGATAATAAAAAGTGTTATATAGACTTTAAATGAAAAAATTATTATAATTTTCTTTTAAATAATGATTTAATAGAGGTATTTAAAAGATTAAATTTAGGTACTATTAAAAAATCTGAATCATAGATTTGAATAAAATAAAAATTCCCGAATAGAACAAAAAGAGCCATTATTAACCTTTACTAGGCTTTGGTATTTTATAATAATCAAGCATATATTCAGAAATTTGTTTAAACAAAAATGCTGATGTTTGTCATCAATATTCATTGACTCTAGGTCTTTCTAGTTTTATTATTATAACAAATTTTGGATCTTCTGCTGGTCAATATCATGCAAAAGAGGCATATGTAGATCAAACTCATTCTTCATATCATCACTTTGAAGCTATTTGAGAAGTTCAAGTCTTTCATGCCAAATGAAATCAAGGAACATATCAATTCTTAGCAACTCAAGAAGTAAGAGAATCAACTAACATAGATGTAATAAGATCTGAAGTTTCTTTTCTAATGACTCTTCTAACCTTTTCTTGTTTATATTTAATTGTCCTTCAATCTTTATAAACTATTTTATCAACTATCTGTGGTTTTACATATATTCCTCCATTAGCCAAAACACTATAAGCAGATGCCATTTGAAGAGGAGTAGTACCTATTCAAAGTCAAAATGATGTTGTTAATAACTTTGCTGTTGACCATTTTTCAAATGGAGTAATTTTACTAGATACTTCTCATTCTAAAGTTATTCAAGTTACTCATCAAAATCAAAAATCCTCTAAATATTGATAAAGCAGAGATTTACCTACTCTTTGGACAATTCTTATCATTCAAACATTACAACTATAATTTAATGCATTTGAAAAACTATGATATCACAAACATTTATCTGAAACATTTTTTATAGTAAAGTTATCAATTGTAACTTCTCATTTATCAGTATACATACTATTTTTAGTAATTTCTCAAGTATCTAATCAGACAGCAACAGTTATAGCTTTAAAAATACTTCATGGCTCATACAATGATGAAATTGCATCATTTTTATATACTCAAGCTCAAAAATCATTTTTATATTTATATTTTGTAACTAATGGATTTCATATTTCCTCTGGAATAGCTTTTCTAAGCAATATTATTTTTGAATTATAATAAAATTCTTCTCAGTTAATATTATCTTCAACAAAAACATCTATTCATAATAAATCTTCTAATGGGTTGGGATATTTTATAGGTGTTACTTTTTCTAATTCATATACATTTCAAGGGTTATTAAGATCAAAAGTTGGGTAATTAGCCATCGATATAATTCTTCAGGTTTTAGGTTCCATAACAACAACACTTCATTTATTTGCTTTATACTCTTTTACTCATTTCTCTAAAATATCTTCTACTTTTTTTTGTATATTTCTATCTATAGTTGTATAAATATCAGCTTCTGTTCAATAAGATAAACTTTCTTTTTCTAATTCCATTGTTCATATTATTCTTCCTTTTATATCTTTTCTACGTATTAACTCAGATTGCTTTCAACGCAGCAATTCATCAAAAAAACCCTCAATTCAATAAACTCATTTTCATTTATTATTTGTAAACCCAATTAATTGAGAAGCGACATCAAATTCTGGATAAAACCTGTTTGGAATTGGAGTAAGTATTATAAAATTTCAAATAGAGTCTTGCTCATCAAGAACTTTATCTTTTATTGCTCTAGATTCTTCTTTTAAATATGATCTTATTTCTTCAGATGTACCTATAGATATTTTGTTAATAATAGGAACATATTTTAATTTTCTTTTTCTAATAAGATATTTTAATTCTTTCTTTTCATATCAAAGAATATTATAAAGTTTATCAACAACTAAATCAGGATTGTTAATTTCTTCAGGATTTGCATAAATTCTTCAATCATTTAAGTATATTCAAGTTAAATTCATATTAAAAATATCAGTTTGAGTTTTTCAATCTAAATCTTTTGCTAAAAAAATACTTGTTACCTTTGTTTGTTTAATTTTTGATTTTACTCTTTCTAAAATAATACTTTTTAAGTATTCTTCCCTCATCTCAAAATCAGGAATTTCTAATTTCTTAACAAATCTAAGCATGTTATTATAACAATCATCTCTTGACTTCATATAACATATTTGTTTATAAACTGTATCTCTTAAAAAAATTGATAACCTTCACTTATCTCAATTTACATGTGGATCAATTGCTAAATCGTCCAAATTTACTGACGTTCATAAAACTCATCACTCCTTATTTGAAGACAAAATAGTTCATCTTGTTATACTCTGACTTACTTTTGATATTTGTTGATTATCTGCTAATTCTTTGTAAAATTCATTATTTAAAACTGTGTAAGAAAAAACTTTTTGTAAAATAATTAAAAAAAACAAAACGAAAAAACCTGAAACAAAATTCAGCTTAGGAAAATTATTAAATACAGAAAATGTTTTTTTTAGATGCTTTCTCATTTATTTTAAATATTTTTGTTTATTTATTTCATGTCACTCATTATCCTTAGAATAATATATATTACCATCTTTAGAGTGTAAATAAAAATAATAAGGAGTTTCTTCACTATTAATAGTTGAATTTATTGTAGAAAAACTAGGATTTCATATTGGAGTTTCTGGTAATCAAACCATAGTCCTAGTATTATAAGAACTTTTCTCATTTATATATTTACTAACAACCATCTTACATTCCTCCGAAGTAAGCTTGTGAGGGTAGCAAACTGTAATATCAGCTCATATCATCCATCATTCTTTTAGCCTTTTTTTTAATATTCAAGCCACAACCGGTTTATTCAAGGGATTTTTCTCTTCTTTTTCTACAATTGAGGCTAAAGTTATTATATCCAAAATTTCTTTTGCTGAATATTTAGACAAAAGTTTATCATATACCTTTATATTAAAATTATTTAACATTCTATTAATTAATCATGAAACTGAAAAATTATTTGGGTTAATATTATAAGTATCTGGATATAAAAATCATTCAAATGTTTTAGCATAATCAAGAAATGGGAAAGCGGCAGCTAAATTCATATCATAATTTTCTGCAGATTTTATAAACTCTCACTCTTTAATTAATCATTTCTTAGCCAAATAATCGTCTATATCATAAATATTCCATCACTCCAAAAATGTAATTTGTATATCTGTTTCATTAATTGGTGTTCTCAAAGATTTTATTATATCTATAATTGAAGAGTTTTTAGATAATTTATATTTTCAAGCTTGCAAATTAAATAAAGGAGGATTCTTTTTTAAATATATTCTTAAATACAAATCATTTATTCAATTTATTTTACTAGAAAGAGATCTAAAAGTCTCTGACTTTTTTATTACAATTTCAGTATCTTCATTTAAAAATTTTTGTTGTTCAAACTTAGTATAACTATAAATAAATATAGAAAACAATATAATAAACAATAAAATTAAAGATTTTATAATTTTTTTCATATTTTAATTGGTTTTATAAACAAAAAATATTATAAGAATAAAATTGATTTATAAAAATATTTTTTACTATTTAACTTCTATTATTTTAAATAATCAATTTGCTCTAATTTTTGGATTATACATCATATATGAAGTAACAGGTGGATAAGTAAAAGTTCATTCAAATTCTGGGATTACAAAATACTCAAATACTGCTTTATTATCCCAAATATAAGAAGCTGTAGCAAAGATTCTATCAGGCAAAAGTTCTTTATGGGTCCACCTATATCAAGATGTTGTATTTTGTTTAATAATAGAAGATTCTGTTTTAAATCTATCATTTATAACCCTAAATGTTGAAGGTAAAAAGTCTTCTATTACTAAGTTTCTTCTTTCTTTATTCTCATTTAAACTTACCTCAACTTTTATCTTGTATAATGCTCATTTTACAAATGAGTTAGTATCATTTAATTCAAGTACTTTAGAACAATCTACTTTATTTCTTTGATATAAACGAGCTTCTGAACACTCTGATAATTTATTTTCGTCTATAACTTTATAGATTTTTCTTTGAATAGTCATTCAATTTGAGTATTTTTTTACTAAAAGTTTATTCTTAGGAAATTGTTTTAATATAACATCCAAAAATAAATTATTTCAAGATTTATTAGTAGTTAATACTTCAATTTTATTATCTTTTATTACATCACTCAAAGCAAATTCATATTTAGCAAAGTTTGGTTCACTGTCTCATAATTCAAATCACTTTTTAGTATCTCAAACTAAAATAGTTCACAAATTATATTTATTTTTTCAATATTTTTCTATATATTTAGTAAATGCCACAAAAGAATTATTTTTTGTTGTTGTAGAATAATAATAACTATTCCAATCTTTATTATATAATTCACTTATTAAATCATCTATTTCAGTCATTGAATATCAATAATCAATTAACATAGAAGTATAAATAGCCTTGTCAGAATCATCTGACCAATACCGATATAGCTTCTCTGTTTTATCTAATAAGTTTTTTATTTTTATAATATTATTATCTATCTCTTCTTTATATTTAACTTTATCAAGATAAATAAGTCAATAAGTATAGGCAATTAAAGAATGTCTATTTATATTGTTTTTGTTCCAATTCTTAATCAATTTATCATATGCCACTTGTCATTTTCACATTGATGCAAAACTTAAAAAAGTTTCAGCTCTATCAACATCTTGAGTGATATATTCAAAATTAGAAGATAAATATTTTTCAGCTTTTTCTATTAATTCATTAGGTACTTTTCATCATAACTTTTTCATACTTACAAGTCTCCTAAGAACATATGGAGTAATATGCAAATTTGATATATCACTTCATTCCCAATATGCAAAACCTCAATCTTTAGTTTGCATTGAAATAATTCTTTTAATTCATAATTCTAAATTTTTCTCAGCTCTAGTTGTTTTTACAATTCACTTATATAAATTTCAAAATTTTAATAATATAGCATTTGGATAAGTTGAAGAGACTGTTTGTTCAATACATCAATAAGGATATCTAGCAAGAGAAGAAACTATTTTTTCAATTCACTGAAGTTTATTATTTGAAATAAACACTTCTAACGCTGATTTGTCTAAATTAGTATTCTCAGGTATATCAATGCTAATACTAGACTTTTCTCATTTAGCTATAATTTCATTTTTCATAAAATTTGTAACCAATGTAGGTGATACCTTTAATTTTATAGTATTTTCTATCTTATCAGAATTTTGAACTGAATCTCATAAAGCAGTTATTTTATAACTTATTTCTGGAGTTTCAATACTACTCTCAATATCCCAAGTCAAAAAACTAGAATTATTTCAAGGAATTTTAACCTGTCTTTCAGTATCTTTTACCTTTACATAATCTGAAACAAAACTAACTTTAAAATTTATTTCTTTATCAGTATTATTAAATATATTTGCTCAAACCTTTAATTTATCTCAATCTCTTAATATTATTGGTGTTTTATCTTCAATAATAACATTTTTTCTAACTTCAATAAACTCTTCAGAAACTCAAAAGAAATTATTAATAGAATTAGATACTGCTATAATTCTAAAATTTGTTAAATTATCTGGCAGATTAAATTTAACAGAGGCTTTTCAATTTGAATCTGTTATAATACTTGGATTATAATAAGCTGTATTTTTGAATAAATTTCTAGTTGAAACAGAACTATCTCATCATTTAAAGTTAGCAAATCAACTTCATCAAACTATTCAAGGTCTAGAAAAATAATAATTTTTTAACATTACAATATTTGTAATACTTGTTTGGATTTGAAAAGGAAGTTTTTTATAAAATCTTTGTAAAATATTTAAATCAATATTTCACATCAAACTAACTAAAGAATCGTCAACAACCATCAAAGAAACTTCTGAATTTTTCTTAGATTTTATATTAATTAAAACCTCTTCTTTAGGGGAATAAACTTTTTTATTAGTTTTTATTTCTAAATCTGATTTTTTACTATTTTTATCTACAACTATTTCAGTATAACCAACTTTATATTCAGGGATTTTATTTTTATCAGTGTCTATTGCAACAACTCAAATGTATGAATTTGGCATATAAGTGTCATCAACAACAAACTCTTTAAAAAATGTATTTCATTTTACATCTATATATTCTGAGTTTATAACTCATAGCTTTTCATGAGTTAATAATACTTTTCATTCTGAGAAAGGTAATCTAACAAGTATTCTAGCCTTATCTCATAATTTATATGAAACTTTTTCCGAAATAACTTTAATCTTATTATCACTAACTATCGGATTACTTCAATTGGCTTCTCAATAAGTATAAACTCAAATATATTTATTATTTAATATCAAATCAGAAATTTTTACCCTTTGTTTTATTACAACTTCCCTTTCTTCATCTCTAGGACAAATTGATAATCATGAAGAAGAATTATTGGAATCAAGTGAACATCATAATTTTTTTATTATCTCTTCCTCAGTACAACCAGATCATATACATTTTCTAACAAGACTTCTTATTTTCCATTCTCTTGGATAAATATTTTCTACTATTTCTTTCTCAAGAACTCATTTTTTTTCGGAAAATTCCTTAATAACATCAAATATATTTTGATCTTTAAAAATTAACTTATCACTAATCTTTCACCATTCAAAAATATATTCTCATACATTTTTTGCTTTATATCTAATACTAATTCTACCATCTTTTCAAACTTCAAAATTTTCACTATTTATAAGAATAATATCTTCTATTTTTTCTTCAGATTTTGTTATAGGTCTTTTGTATCATTTAATATCATTAATATAATCCGTTTTATATACCTTTCTTTTTACTACAAGTATATATTTATTATCATAATATTTAGACCATTTTCATGTATTTAATCATCATTTTAAAACAAATTCTTTAGAAGATTCATAGAACTTTTTATCTGTCTCAAAAAATAAGTCTGCCTTTCCATACCATTTTTTAAATTTCTCTGGCATTTTAGCAATAATAGAATTTGATCCAGTTATACTATCTCAAGCTGAATCTATAACAGTAACTTCAACAATATATTTATAATCATCATAACTTGAAGAAAAACTTATATCAGATTTTATATTAGCTATTCAATTTTCATCTAAAACTCACTCTCAAGAAGTATATAACTCCTTACGAGGTTCCCAATAACATCAATAATAACAATCATCCCAGAATGAATTATCATAATAATATTGTTTATAAACTTTATATTTATATTTTGCTTTTGAAACATTTCATCAATTATAATATTTTGCTGACACTCTTGATTTAATACTAAACTTTCATTCATATTTTTCTTCCGTCCAATAATTATGTTTTACTTTAGTTTCTTTATCAATTTTTACCATTCAAGATTCTAATCAAATTGCTTCTGCTGAAAGCTCAACCTTAAACTTAGGATTTTTAAATACTTCAACTGAAAAACTACTTCTTCATACTACTTTGTCATTTTTATCAAAGATAGTAATAATATAATCTCATAAAGGACTATCATTAGATAAGATAACATTATCATAAATACTTCAATAAGAATTTGCTTTTAACTTTTTATTATATATTTCATTACTATCTGAATCATGAATTTTCAAAACAAAATCCTTTCAAGAAGGTACACTTAAATCTTTAGATTTTCTTAATACAGATTTAAAATTGACCTTTTCTCATGGTAGATAAAGTACTCTATCTGTATATGTATAACTATAAAAGTCTGGTTCATTTCTAGACCATCTATCTAAAGTAATTTTGCCATTATTATCATCTAACCACCATCATCAAATAGAGTATCAAAAATTCCAAGGAGCAATTCATGCATTCCATTTTGAGTGATTATAACTTAAATGTCATTTTGAAGAAGAAGTAACAAAAAAAGATTTATCAATTCAAGAATAATCATAATCCCAAGAATCTCAGAAGGTTCTATCAAAAGCATCTTTTATTTTTTCTTTTAAATTTACTTCCAAAATTCAAAATTTATTTGTCTTTCATAAAAATATTTCTTTACTTAGTACATCTTTATCAAAAGGAGAAAATTCAGTAATAACATAGTCTCAATTTCTTTTTGTTCTTTTATTATACTTGGTTCTATCCCATTTTTTTTCATGAGATTTAAAATCATTTAAATATATTCTTATTTCTTGATTTGGAAGAGGTTTTCAATCAAAATCATTTACAAAGAAAAATCATTGTCAAGTTTTGCTAACTTTCATTGTAATATGAGAATCAATTATACCAAAAAAGATTGGATATTGGATTCTCCCATTAAATTCTCTATCTATGTAATTATCAAAAGTAACATAATACAATCAACTTCTTGAAACTTCTCATATTAAAGAATCAAAATTAAATATATTATCATCTTTTATTTCAACAGTTTTACTTTTACATTCAAATACTTTTAAATTATCAATTCATGTTTTAAAAAATTCTTTTGATTCTTGACTATTAGGTCTTGATCTAAGTATTTCTATTTTTGTATAATTTTCATTACTAACTCTACATATTTTTACATCTACTTTTTCTTTTCATGAATTAAATTCAACCAATTTAAATCTAGGTGGTTTATTATCCATGTAAAGAGAAACTTTATCCAATATTTTTAGTCACAAATACTTATTTTCTGGCGTATTTAAAGTAAATAAAACATCTTTATTAGTTTTCAAATTTAATTTATAAGCACTTAATGACTTTAATTTTAAATTAATAATTGCCTTTTTTTTATATAAAACTATATCATCTTTAGATAATTTAACATTTGGAGAGATTTCAATTATATCAATAAGTTTCTCTTTTGCTAAGCTTCTATTTTCTAAAAACTCTTCATCTCATGACTCTCATTTATCTTCATAAAAATCTACTCAAAAATCTAAGTATACAGTACTTTTAAAATCATTTTCTGGATCAAAAAAAGTTCAAGTAGAAAATTTAGGAGACAAAAATTTTTTATAACATTCTTTTTTTATTTGCTCATAATCATCTAAGAAAATATACTTTTCTTCAAAAAATTTCTTATCTTTTTTTATTATATTTGAACAACTTTCAAAACTAACTTTTAAATTTTTTATATTATATTTTTTATCACAACTTGATTTATATTTTAGGAATCATAAATAAGAATCTTCTGACAAAAATTTATTTTTGTTTAAATCTTCATTTTTAAATCAAAAAGCATACCTACAGGTTTTGATATCATGTTTATTAGCATTAATAATATTATTTATTTCCTTTGCAATATTATTATTTTCTTCTTTTATACTCTTATTATAAAGATAAAAAATGAGAGCTCATATTATTAAAAATGAACACAAAATAGAAAGAATTACTAAATTCTTTTTTTTATTAGCAAGCATAATTAATAAATTAAAAATTAATTCTTAATTTATTATATTTTAATTAGGGATTAATGCAAAAGAATTGCTTAATAATAGACATACCTTATTTTTCAACAAAAAAAGTGATTATTCTTCAAAATCACTTTTTTCTTATTTTCTTGGTGAATATTGCAGAAGTCTCTTAAGTACATTTTTTTATTTGACAACATCTTTGTATTTTCATCTTCATCTATATTCAATAATAATTGGTGTTCATCAGAAGCCAAAGTTTGCTCTAATTTTATTTTCTAAGTATCTTTTATAAGAAAAATGAAAATGATTTGGGTTATTTACTGTTATAATAAATTTTGGAGGATTTATATCTCACTGTGTTCAATAATAAATTTTTGGAGAATGTGATTTTTTATTTCAAGTTGGAGCATGTTTATAAATGACTTGTGATAAAAATTCATTAAAAATACTAGTTTTTACTCTTTTGAATCTCTCAAGCTTTATTTCTTTAGCTCTTTGCAAAATTTCATTAACTCTTTTTGAAGAAATTGCTGAAGTAAAAATAACAGAAACCCAAGGAACAAAATTTATTTTTTCTTGTAAATAAGCAATATAATTTTCCATCATTTGCTCTTTGTTAACTCATGGTTTATTAAGAACTTTATCCCATTTATTAACAACAATTATTAATCATTTATTTTCTTCCAAAACTCTAGAAATAATTCATTGATCTTGATGAACAATTCAATCAAATCAATCAACAACTACAGCAACAATATCTGCTCTTTTTAATGATCTTTCACTTCTAATAACAGACCAATTTTCTATATTTCTTGTTCAAACCTTTGATAATCTTCTAATTCAAGCAGTATCTATCAAAACAAAATCATTATCTTCATATTTAAATTTTGTATCAATACTATCTCTTGTTGTATGAGCCATATCTTTTACCATAACTCTATTTTTTCAAACAATTGCATTAATTAAACTTGATTTTCACACATTTGGTCTTCAAACTAAAGCAAGTTTAATATAATTATCATCTAAATCCTCTTGTTTGTAATTAAGTCATTTTGATTTCAAAAATTTTCAAACAAACTTCTTTACTTCTAAAATTCAAAAATTATGTGAAACTGAAACTGGAAAAAAATCTTTAAATCATCATTTTCACGCCTGAGAGTAAGATTCCATAATCATCTCATCATTATCAGCCTTATTTGCAACAACTATAACATTTTTGGCATTTAAACTCCTAAGAGTTTTAAGTATTTGTTCATCTTGGTCAGTAAATCTATCATATTCAATAATCCAAATTAACAAATCACTTTGCAAAATAGAGTTTTTAGTTCTTTCAACAATATCAACATTAATTTCATCTTCTTTAGAAGAAAAATCTAATCATCAAGAATCAGACAATATATATGTTAAATCATTATCTAAATCTGTATATTCAAACTCTGTTATATCTCTTGTAGTACCAGCTTCATCAGCTACTATTGCGATTTTATGACCAGTATACATATTAAAAAAACTTGATTTTCATACATTTGGTCTTCATATTATTGTTACATTTCAAAGCATAGGTTTAATTTACTTTCTTTAACTAATTATATTTTATGCTAATTATATTGACATTTTTTATAAAGCAAGTTTTAAAAATATTAAATTTGATTTTTTGATTTTTATGTAAATAATATAAATACTTTAATTTTTAATTACAATATTTATGAGCGTTACTAATTTGGAAAGGAGTTCTGAAAATATAAATACTCAATCAATGGAAACATGAAATATATCTCCAAAAATTAAAGGAGAAATTGATAAAGTTTTTTCAGATACTGAAAAAATAATAATGATAGATAATAAAAAAAATAAAGAGGGTGTTAATTTAATATCTCATTATCAAACTTTATTACTAACTAAAGAAGAAGCAAATTCTTTTTACAAGTTAAGCAAAATACCAAAAAAGAAAAGAACAGATGAACAACAAAAAGAACTTATGATATTAAATCACCAAATTTTATGAGTAACTAGAGAAGAAGCGACTTCTTTTTATGAATTAAAACAAACATCACAAAATGAAAGAACAGATGAACAACAAAAAGAACTTACGATTTTAAGTCATAAAGCTTTATGATTAACTAAAGAAGATGCAACTTTTTTTTATGAATTAAGTAAAATTCCAGAAAGTGAAAGAACAGATGAACAGCAAAAAAATTTTTTAATATTAGATTATATAAGTAAATGAATTAGTAAAGATGAAGCAATCTCTTTTGCTAACAAAGATTTAACTGGACTTGAGTTAGAAGATGAAGATTATTTAAAATCTTTAGAAAAAATTTGATACAGGCCTAATGTAAAACAAAATAATCAAAGTTATTAAATAAATTAGGCTCTAGAAGAATTTTATGAAGAAAATTCAAAAGTAATAGAATTTTACAAAAAACTACAACCCTAAAAAAAGTTAATAACTTCAAAGTTTGGTCAATGAAAAATTAAAAAAAATACATTTTTAAACTTTGCAGAAAAGTATGTAAATAGAAATAACAAAAAATTGTTATTTCTATTTTTTAGATAATTTTTTTGCAAAATTTTTTAGTTATGCCTTTGCATAGGGAAAAAGTTTTTAAGGAAAAATTGGTAAAAAAGATTATTTTTTTCTAAATTTGGGGTTTTTCAAATGTTCCTTAATACTTAAATATTTCTTTTTTTTCTAAAAGTTCTAATTCATCTTGCTTAAATTCTGTAAAATTTTTATTCATAAAATCATAATATTTTCTCTTATTTTTAGAGGATTCTTCAAGAGCTTCAATATAATCTTGCCTATTTTTAAAATAAATAATATTTATATTTTTTATAGAATACAAAAGCCATAAATTCATAATAAACCTTGCTGTTCTTCAATTCCCATCAATAAATGGATGAATTTTTACAAAATCTAGGTGTAAATCATAAGCAAATTTTAAAACTTCCTTATAATTTTTTATATCCAAATTTTTATATCTTTCTCAAAAATCTGCGAAAAAATTCACCATTAAATCTGGAACCTTTAAATAATTTGGTAAAATTGTTTTTGAAAAAGCTATTCTTACATTTTGCCTTCTATAAATTCAAGCATAATCATCAGATATATTTGTAAGCAAAATTTTATGAATTTGCAAAATATTTTTTTCTGTAAATATTTCTAAAAAATCTAGCTTATTTTCATCAAAAAAATTTACTTTTTCCAAAATAAAATCAAATGCTTTTTTGTGATTTATAACCTCAAAATGTTCTACTAATCTATGATTTGGAATAGTTTCTCACCTCAAAACTTGAGCAGTTTCTCACTCTGTCAAAGTTGTTCACTCTATAGCATTTGAATTATAATTATATTTTAAATGCAAAAAATCCAGAAGTGATTTTTTCATTACTTCATCCAAAGGGAAAAAATCTCTAAAATTTTCTAAAAGTTTTATAAGTTTTTGCATAGTTTATTGTTAATTAAAACATCTAATCAAAATTATATAATTATTTCCTGAAAAGACAAAAGTATTATATAAAAATACAATCTTTGTACTTGAAAAAATATTTGAGACTATGCATTAAAGTGTGTAAATTCAAGAAACGAAAATTTATAAAGACAATATTTCATTAACTAACATATTAAACCTAGAACAATTTCTTGATCTATAGAGGAACAAATAATCTTTTATTTTATCTACTAATGATTTATATAGAATTCCATTATCTTTTGGAAAAATTCATCTCTCAAATAGCATAATATCATGAGCTATTTGTTCTGATGAGATTTTTATTTCCTTTTTAGAGAAATCTTTTATATCTCTCCTACATAGACAATACCAACTATCTCAACAATCATCTTTGTGAAAATTCACTAGAAAAATATCAAAAAGAGATTCTAAAGATTTCTCTCATTCTTTTCAAAGGATTGAAAGTATTTCTGCCATTATAATATCTTTTTAAATTATATTAATTAGAGGGGGAAAATATACCAAGAGATTTTTATTTTTCTTCATCAACTACCTCAATATGCAATTCTTCAAGTTGATCTTCATCAATAACTGCTGGAGCATTCATCATAATATCTTGAGCTTTTCATGATTTTGGAAAAGCATAAATTTCTCTAATATTTTCTTCATTTTTTAAAATCATAATAATTCTATCCATACCTATTGCAAAACCTCAATGTGGAGGAACTCCATAACTGAATGCTTCATACATAGCACCAAACTTTTCTTTTACCTCCTCTTCTGTTCTACCTACTTTTTCAAATGCTTTTACAAGTGCCTCAATATCATGATTTCTTATTGAACCTGACAAAACTTCAAAACCATTACAAGCTAAATCATACTGAACTGACTCTACTTCAAGTAAATTATCTTTTTCAAATGCTTTTAATCAACCTTTTGGCATAGAAAATGGATTATGTCCAAAATCTATTTTTCCTGTAATCTCATTTTCTTCAAACATTGGAAAATCTGTGATCCAAGAAAAAGCTAAAATATTTTTATCAATAAATTTTCATTTTGTGATTTCATCAATTAATCAAGCTAAATGAATCCTAAATTTTCCCATATAATTTTGAACAACTCTTTTTTCACCTGCTCAGAAAAATACTACATCACCTATTTTAAGATTAGTTACATTAATAATTTCTTGTAAATCAGCTTCTGAAAAAAATTTATTTAATGGTCCTTTTAAACCTTCTTCAGTCATCTGAAAATAACCTAAACCAGCAGCACCATGTTGTCTTACAAATTTTTCAAAAGTCTTCATCTGAGATTTTGAAAAATACTCATCTCAAGAAGGAACTCTCAAAGCTTTTATTCTATTGCTTTTTGTATCAGAAGCTATACTTGAGAATATTTCATTTGTAGATCTAGCAAAGATTGAAGCAACATCAACCATTTTTAAATCATATCTTAAATCTGGTTTATCTGAACCATAAAGTTCCATAGCCTCATCAAAAGACATTCTATAAAACTTTTTATCTAAAATAGTTTTTTCAGATAAATTTTCAATTAAATCAAAGAAATATTCTTCAACTACCTTAAAAATATCTTCTTGTTCAACAAAACTCATTTCACAATCTATTTGATAAAATTCACAAGAATGTCTGTCTGCTCTAGGATCTTCATCTCTAAAACAAGGAGCAATTTGAAAATATTTATCAATTCAACCAACCATTAAAAGTTGTTTATATTGTTGTGGAGCTTGTGGAAGTGCATAAAATTTACCAGGATTTAATCTTGAGGGAATAAGATAATCTCTTGCTCATTCTGGGGAAGAAACTGTAAATATAGGAGTTTGAACATCTAAAAAATCTCTTTCTATAAACCAATTTTTTGTAAAATGGATAAATTTTGATCTAAATTTAATATTTTCCAAAGCAGCAGCTCTTCTTAAATCAATATATCTATGCTTATATCTTATTTCTTCATTTGCTAATTCTCAATGTCCATCTAATTCAAAAGGAGGAGTCTTGGATTTTGAAAGAATTTCAACTTCTTTATCAATAATAACTTCTATTTCTCAAGTCTTCATATTTGGATTTGCTTGTCATTCAGGTCTAGCTCTTACTTTTCAAGTAGCTTTTATAACAAATTCACTTCTAAAGGTATCAGCAATTTCCCAAGCTTTTTTATTATCTTCTGGATCAAAAACAATTTGAGTTAATCAATATCTATCTCTCAAATCAATAAAAATTATACCCCCATGATCTCTTCTATTACTTACCCAACCTGATAAAGTAACTTCTTCTCAGATATTTTTTGATGATAATTCATCACATTTATGTGTTCTTAACATAGTATTTTTATTGTTAAAGTTATAAAATTTATTTTTCATATCATTCATAATAATATGATTGTTCTATTCATTTAAAAATAACCTCTTTACTATCAATATCACTTGTAAAATTATTTTTCAACAAAGTTTGTATTTCTAAATCATTTATTGGACTTCTTTCCATTGCTTGAAAATACAGCTTTTTATCAATATTTTTCCAATTTATAACTTTTCATAATTGTTTTTTTAATATCATATCAAGCCAAATTCTCATACTCCTTCCATTACCTTCCATAAAAGGATGAGCAATATTCATTTCTACATATTTTTTAATAATATCAGTTTCTGTTTGTTCATTCATTTGTTCTATTTTTTCTAAAGCTTCTTTTAAATATAAACTATTTGCAAATCTAAATCCACCTTTTGAAATATTTTGTTCTCTAATCTCTCCAGCAAAATCATACAACTCTTCAAATAAATATTTATGTATATCTTTCAAACCTTTCAAAGTTCAAACTTCTATATTATCAATATCTTTTGTTTCAAACAATTTGTAAGCTTTTTTTAAACTTTTTTCATCTATTTCTTGAGTCATAAAATATATATAAAAAAATAAAAAGCACAAAAATTAGATTTTTGTGCTTTTGGTTCATTTTCACAATAACCTCTAATCTAAAGAGAGGGTTAGGGTGATAACGAAAGGTGCCACCTAAAGCTATTCTTAATTTTATTTTTTAACGAAGATTTTCAAAACTTCGCGAGGTTCTAATAAGATAAAATCCGTTCTTCCCCGAGCTTGCAGTTGTTTGCTGCTCAAATGCTTTGAGTTTATTATAATAATAATTTAAGAAATGCAAATTTTACCAAAAACTTTTTAAAAATTTTTTTTTATTAAAATTCTTGACTATGAAGAAAAAGTGTTGTAAGATATTTATAGATTATATTTTAAAACAAAAACAAATGCCTACTATATTTTATAAAATATTTAATAAAGAAATTAAACTAAACTCAAAAAATCTGAAAATTTTAATTATAGAAATAAAAAAGTTATTTGCAGAACTAAAAAATAATTGAAACATAGATAGCCTAAAAGTTTTAAGAAATAAAATAGAGCATTTGCTTGAAGATAGAGAGGAGATAAAAGAAAAGAAAATCAAAAAAGAAGTAAAAGCCATAAAATCAGTTCTTGATGAAATAGAAGAATTTATCGATAAAAAAGAAACTGAGAAAAAAGAAACTCTTATTGATGTAGTTAAAGAAGTTGAAGATAATTATAAAGATTGTTCAAAACTTTCTGAAGAAAAAAAGAAAAAATATAAATGTGTTTGTGTTAAGAAAAAAATTATTAATTATGAAAAAGAATTAATAGAACTTCAAGTAGAATTATTAAAATTACAAAAACATATAAAAGATAAATGAGAAAAATTATTAATAATTTTTGAAGGTAGAGATGCTGCCTGAAAATGATGAACTATAAAAAGATTTAGAGAATATCTAAATCCTAGATGAGCAAAAGTTGTTGCATTAAATAAACCAACCGATAAAGAAAGAACTGAATGGTATTTTCAAAGATATGTAAATCATCTTCCTTCATGATGAGAAATAGCTTTTTTTGATAGAAGTTGGTATAATAGAGGTTGAGTTGAACCAGTAATGGGTTTTGTTAGCAAAAGCAGTTATGAACAATTTTTGGAAGATGCTCCAAAATTTGAAAGAATGCTAACTAAAAGTTGAATAAAAATAATTAAATTTTATTTTTCTGTTTCAAAAGAAGAACAAGCAAAAAGATTTGAAAAAAGAAGAAGAAATCCACTAAAACAATTCAAACTTTCTCCTGTAGATCAATTTTCTCAACAATTATGGGATAAATATACTCTTGCTGAATACAAAAACTTTTCAAAAACTCATCACCCAGATGCACCATGGGTTATGATAAAAAGTAATGACAAGAAAAAAGCTAGAATAAATGCTATAAAATATGTTTTAAGTCAATTTGAATATCCAGAAAAAATAAATCCTTCTAAACTTACTTTAGATGACGATATAGTTTATGATGGAGCTGAAAAAGTAAGAAGGTTAGAAAAAGAAATTGATATTAACGAAGATTTATTTTCATAAAAATCCTAACTTTCTTTAAAAAAATATTTTCTAAGTATTAGAAAATATTTTTTTTATTATTCGAAATTAAAAACATCAACAACTTTTCAATTAACTCTTATATCATCTTGGCTGGTTAGTACAAAAGGTTTATGATAATCATCATTTGATTGTGGTAAAAGGTATAAATTATCACCTTCTTTTTTTGACTTTTTTAAAGTTGCTGCATTATTAACAATAAACAAAAAAGCATCTTTATCGTTTATTACAGTTTCATCCTTTTTTATTAATACATAACTTCAATTATCTATATATTTTCACTTTACTTCAAAATTATTCATACTAGTTCATTCTACTTTTAGTATAAAATAGTTTTGTTTATCTCACGAAATAAGATTCTTAGAAATAGGCAAAATTCAATAATCTGATGATTCAGCTTCTACTAAAGGTGTTCAGGCATTTGCATAACCAAGAATTGGTATATTAAGAGTGGTTTGAAATCAAACATTATTTCATAATATAATTGATCTATATCATCTTCATCTAGTTATAAATCATTTCTTTTCCAAAGATTCTAAATACTGAACAACTCCCCTCTTAGATTTTTGTCCCATTAAAAGCATAAGCTCATCTATTGTTGGAGATTTTCAATATTTAGTAATATATTCTGTAATTATATCTAGAGCTTTTTGTTGTTTTTCTGTAAGCATAATAATATTTTATTAATTTATATACTATATATATTGAGTTTATATATTTTTTTATTTAAGTCAAATAAAAAAACCAAAACCTTAATAAAATATTAGTTTACTTATTATGATTCATATTTGTTTTGAATTTCCATCAATCCTCAATTGAATCTTGTAAAGTTTTTTTAGCTTCCCAGTCAAGAAGTTCTTTTGCTTTTGTCGGAGAACAATAAACTGTAGCTACATCTCAAGATCTTCTTGGTGCTATATTATACTTAATCTTTTTTCATGTAACATTTTCTGCAACTTTTATAACTTCAAACACAGAATTTGGTTTTCATGTTCAAAGATTAATAACTTCAAATATTGATTTAGAAGAATTATTAGAATTTTTTTCAATAAAATTTAATGCTTTAATATGTCATATAATTAAATCACTTACATGAATATAATCCCTTTCTCATGTTCAATCAACAGTATTATAATCATCTCAGAATACACTTAAACTTGGAAGTTCTGAAGATAATACTTTCATAATAAAAGGGAGCAAATTATTTGGAATATCGTTTGGATTCTCTCATATAAGTCATGAAAAATGAGCTCAAATTGGGTTAAAATATCTCAAACTTATAACATTAAATCATTTATGAATTGATAAATCTCTTAAAATATTTTCTATAATTAATTTTGTAGTTCAATAAGGATTTGTTGTATTTCAAGTAAGAGTTTCTTCTGTAAAAGGCAATTTTTCACCAGATTTATATACAGTAGCAGAACTAGAAAATATTATATTCTTAACATTATACTTATCCATACATTCAAATAAATTAAGGCTTCAAACTATATTATTCTCATAATAAAAAAATGGTTTATCACAACTTTCTCAAACGGCCTTAGCTCATGCAAAATGAATAACACAATCAAAAGAATTTTCTTTAAAAATATTTTCCAAACCTTCTTTATCTCTTAAATCTAATTCATAAAATTCAGGTTTTATTCATGTTATTTTCTTTATAGTGTCAATTACCTCTATAGAAGAATTAGATAAGTTATCCAAAATGGTTACTATATATCATTTTTCAATTAATTCAACTGCTCAATGAGAGCCAATATATCAAGTAGCTCAGGTCAAAAGTATTTTTTTCATAATTATTTTAAATATTAAATATTAATAATTACATATTATAAGAAAATTAAAATAAAGCAATTATCGAATTTCTTTTAAATAAAAGAAATTTTTTTTATTTACTTTTTTAATATATATATAGAATGTAAGAAATATATACAATTACTTATATAAGTATGAAAAAAATAAAATCTTTTCTTTTTGAAAATAAAACAAATAAACAAACTATTATAAAAAATACCTTATGGTTAATCTTAGCAGAAGGTATTTCAAAAGGTGGAATATTTTTGATAACTATAATTATAGCAAGATTATTATGACCTGAAGATTTTGGTATATTAAGTTTTATAATGAGTTTTGTTGCTATGTTCTTAGTTATAACTGATTTTGGTTTAACTACTCTTATGGTTAGAGAAGTTAGTAAAGATCATAAAAAAATAAAAGATTATTTAATAAATTTAAGTTTTTTAAAAATAATACTATGAATTATCACTTTTCTAATTGTTCTAATAGTCAGTCATTTTATATGAAAAGATAATTTCTATATAACACTTATATTGATATATTGTTGATATGCTATTATAAATAATTTCTGAGAGTTTATTAGAGCATTTTTCAGACCAAGTGAGAAAATGCAATACGAGGCATTTTTAAAAATTATTAATGGTTTATTAATGATTTGAATAGTAGTTTATACTGTATTTCATTATGGAGATTTAGAAAGTATTTTATATTCTTATTTAATTGCATGAATTATTAGTTTTATTATTAGTATAACCTATGTTGGTTGGAAATTTAAAATTGGAAAAATAAAAGAATTAAAATTAGATAAAAATATTTTGATTAGTAGTCTTAAAAGTGGAATTTATTTAATGTGAGGATTAATTTTTATAACTATATTCGTAAATATAGATCAATTCTTATTATGATATTTTTGATTTAATAAGGAATTATGATTATATAGTGCGATGTATAAAATATTATTTATTTTTACAGTATTATCTCAGATAATTGTACAAGTTCTTATACCAAATATATTAAAAAAATATTCTTTTAGTAAAATAAAAAAAATACTAAAGATTTTTAGTATTTTTAGTCTTATATTATTCATAATATCAATAATATTCTGAAATAATATAATTATTTTTTTATTCTGAAAATCATATATAGGATGATACCCTATTTTAATAATATTTTTTATGACATATATATTTACCATTTGCAATCATCTAACATACCCATTACTAAATAGTTTACATTTTGAGAAAACATTATTACTTTTCACAATAATTGCATGAAGTATAAATTTGATATTAAATTTAATATTTATCCCAATATATTTAGAGAAATGAGCTGCTATAACTACACTAATATCTGAAATAATATTATTTTTCTTAATATTTTTCAAATATTATAAAACCTTAAAAAACTATAAAACTAATTAATTATCTTAAACAACCTGTACAAGCTATTTCATGATACAAACTCCAAATTATCTTTTAAATCTGTACTTAAAAATAACTTCTCTTCATGACTTCTCAAAAGAATATAATCAGCTTTATAGTTTGATTGTATTTCTTTAAGATTGCTTATTGATGGTTCAGTATATAGTTTGTTTAATAAAAAATACCTATCAAAACAGATTTGTTTTAGATCAAATCATCAACAAAATGGTAAAATATTATAACTTAAATTATCTTCCCTATGGAAATTACCTCAATAAACATAATTGTCTGTAAATAATGGAATATATCTATTCAAATAATTATCTGGATGAATTAACAAAACTTTTTTATTTAAATTATCTTTAACTAATTTAAAGGTATTAATATTTCAACTAACAAAATTATTTATACCAATACTATATCAATTTATCCATTTAAATCTTGGAAATACTGATATAATCAAAAACAAAACAATTATAACCATATATAATTTTTTATAATTAGATTTTACTAGTATATCTCAATATATTACTCATGCCAAAATAGAGATTCAAATATAGGCTGTTTCAAAAAAATATCTGTGATAAAAATCCCATAAATAACTGTAAAAGAAAAATACATCTGTAAATAATAAAGATATTCAAATTAATATATAATGAGATTTATTTATTTCATTTCTTATAAAATAAATAATAAATCAGAGCAAACTTATAAAACTTATTATTCAAACTGGAGTACCAAAACTTAATGGAATATCATTTCTGAAAGAAAAATTTGTAAGATCACTTTTATACTTAAAAAATATTCAAAAAATAATAATACTTGATAAAAGTACTAATGATAAAATCTTATTATTAAATTTATTAAATGAATCTTGTTTTTCTATTTCTTTTGATATAAAATCATTCTTAAAATTAACAAATTTATTAATTGAATAGTAAAATAACAACATAAGAATAGAATGAACTCATATCTCATAATGAACAAAAAATATTATTGGTGAGAATAGTATTCAAAGCAGATTTTTATTATTTAAAAGTAAATAAACTTGAACTAATAAGAAAAAATATCCAACAATTCTTATACTTGGATCTGTGAATAAGAATTGCCACAAAGGAAAAATAAAAAATAATGCTAAAATTTTTCAATATAAATTAATTCTAATTTTTCTCATTATTAAAATTAAAAATGTGAATATCAAAAATGAAAAAATAGAATTCATATAAATCCATATTTGAATATGAGATATTTCTAATAAATTTGATATTAGAAATATTATATTATATCATAATTTTGGATATAATATCTTCTTAGATTCATAAAAAAAGGGGTTATCAAAGGAAAATTCCTTTGTTATATTACTGTGAAAATAGACATCAGATCAAACAAGATATGGGGAGAAAATAGAAGGTATAAGATTTAATAAAAGTAATAAAAAAGGTATTAATAATAAATAATATTCAAGTCTACTATTTACTTTTTTATTTACATCAAATTCAATAATATTAGTTTTTTTTACAAAAAAATTAATAATTCAATAGTATAAAAGTGAGAAAACAGGTATATACAAATACAAATATAAAGAAAATATATTAATTTCTTTTATAAATATATTAATAAGAAGGGCTTGTATAAATCAAATAAAAATAATTATTTTTATTGATTTTAGACTATCAAATCTGAATATAAAAATAATATATAATATATAAATTAATGGAGAAACATGTAAAAAAAATGAAAATGGATTTAATTCGTAATGCTTCTCAAAAGGTAAAGATTTACTTAATAAAAATCATATATCTCAAAAAGATAATAAAATTACTATAAATAATATTATATATAATATAAAAATATATGATCTATTTATCATTTCTTATTAAACTTAGAAAGTAATCTAGAATAGATTAAACCCGGCACATAAAAAAGTAAATAAAAAGGTAATAATAAATAATCCAAAAATTTTCTATTCATTTTAACTGGTACTGGTTTTCATCATTTCATTCATCTAGATACTCATCACCAAAAAACTCTTTTTATAATCCATGAATAACTTAACCTTTCACTTGATATTTGATGATAAACAAAAGATTTTCATACATACATAACATTAAATCATTTATTTATAGCTCTTTCACATAACTCTGTCTCTTCTCATCATAATAACACACCATCTTTTCTTCATAAATTCTCATCAAAATAAGAGTCTTTTGATAATAATTTTTTATTAATAGCAAAACTAGCTCATATAACCTTATTTACAATTAAGTTATCATCTCATAAGTTTAATAAAGAATATTCTGAAAGAAAAAAGTTAGAGAAAGTAAAAATATTTCTATTTCAATTCCATTTAGGTAAGATTTTAGTTCAAATAACTCAAACTTTTTCATTATCAATAAATCAACTTACTACCTCTTTTGCCCAATTATTATCAGCTATTGCATCAGCATCCAAAAAAAGACAATAGTCAGTACTTGATTTCTTAACTCAGAAATTTCTTGCATAGGATAAAGAGATGGGTTTTATTAAAATATATTTGAAATCATGATCTGAAATCTCATTGTATTTTTTACACAATAATTCAGTATCAGAATTCATAAATTGATCTAATACTAAAATTTCTAATTTTATATTAATTTGTTTACTCAAAGATAATAATGCCTCATGAAATATATCATCTGGCTCTTTATATCTAGTTATAATAACACTTCAATCCATTTTATATTAAATATTATTTATTAATTTATAGTACTTTTTTGATACAATATCCCAACTAAATTTACTATCTATTATTTCTCTAGACCTAATTCTATCAAAATTATTATTTTCAATAACTTCTAAAATTTTATCTTGTAATTTAATACTGTCAACTTTATCAACAAAGAATCATGTTTTTCATTCTTCAATTATATCAACTATTCATCACTCTTTTGTTCATATAACAACAGTTCACGACAATATTGCCTCAACAAAAACTAATCAAAATCATTCGGATAAACTCGGTCAAATAAATAAATCTGATGTAGAAAAATATCTTGGTAAATCTTTATTATCAACTGATCAAATAAAAATAATATTTTCTTCTAAGTTTAAGTCTATGACTTGTTTTTTTAGTTTATTTTCTAAAGGTCAATGTCATATTATCAAAAGTTTAGAATTTGGCAATTTATTAATTATTCATACCATTGATTTTATTAAATATTTTATTCATTTATCTTCAGATAATCTACCCACAAATAACAAAAATTTTCCTTTTATATTATGCTGTTTTTTTATATTATCATCATATTTATCAGGTAAAAATAAGTCTGAATCAACTCACATAGGAATAACTTCTACTTTTCCACTATCAATTCACAAACTTATAGATTTATTTTTTAAATCGTTACTTACTACCGTTAATTTATCTAAATATCTTAGAGTATATTTTTTTATAAATGTTCAGATTTTTCAACTTAATCAATTAATATCACTTCAATGAGAAGTACAAAGTATTTTTATATCCTTATTAAAAAAATTTTTATAAATTACAGATAAAAATCATTGAGGAATTATCCAATGAGAGTGAATTATATTTATTTTCTCTTTTTTTACTATTTTTATAAGATTTATAAATCAAGCTAATATTAAAAAAGGAACTTGAAATAATAATAATCTATTTTTTTTAATATTAGGTAATATAGCTCAATCAGTTAACTTCTCCCATTTACTAACAAAAAAATATGGATATCTATATATTTTTATACCTTCTACTTCTTCATATTTCTTACTTCAAATTAATCTTGGAGTCAAAACAACTACTTGCAAACCTAATTTTTGTAATCTTTTTGATAAATCATATACAAAACTAGGAACTACATATCATTCTAAAAATGAAGGAAATGTTGTAGTAAAAACTAAAATCTTTTTCATATTTACTTTATAAATTATTAAAAAATAATATAAATCTATTATTTTTTATCCTTATAGATTATTTTTCTAAGCAAATATAAATTTTCCTCAGAAATTTTTCTATGTCTTTTTATCATATCTGCAATTAGGGCAAATATAAATAACAATAATCACAAAAATAAACTACTAGCACTTACTATCAACAATGTTCTGTATGGAGTTGTTTGAAAAGTCTGTAAATAGTAAAATAAAAAAATAAAAAATAAAATAATAGAGAAAAATATCAAAAGTACTCATGGTAATCAGAAGAAAACAAGAGGTTTAACATCTCTAACTGTTCTAACAATTATAAGTATAGATTTAACCATATAAGAATAAATGCTCTTTACTACCCTAGACTTTCTATCTTCAAAATACTTAACATGTATAGGCACCCATTTAACTCTTAATCTTTTTCAAAAAGCATCTATTATAGTTTCTTGAGTATAAGTAAAAGTTTCTATCAAGTTTAATCTAAGTAGACTTTCCCTAGAGTAGGCTCTATATCAACAAGTTAAATCATCAATTTTTTTTCACATTAAAGCTCAAACTATTCAGGCTATTAATCTATTTAATTTATCTTTTATAAATGGTATACCATTAGCATCTTTTCATGAGAACCTAGAACCAATTACAATATCAGCTTTATGCTCTTTTATAGGCTTAACCAGATTTATTATATCATCAGAATCAAACTGTCAATCAGCATCTATATTAACCATAATATCATAATCTTTCTTTAAAAAATTTGATACTGCTGTTTTAAATGCTCATCATACTCATTTGTTGTACTCGTGAGTAATAACTAAGTCAGCTCAATTATCTTTAGATACTTTTACAGTATCATCTTTACTACCATCATCAACAACTTGAATAAAAATATTTTTTCATTCCATGCTCTTTTTTATTGACTTGATAGTTCCCCCTATTTTTTCTTGTTCATTAAATGCTGGAATATTTATTAAAATTTTCATATTTTTTTATTTAATTACCTTCAAACTCATATATATTTTACTGAAGAATCAGTATATTCATATTTATCTAAACAGTTTTTTCAATCTAATAATATTTTTATATTATTCTTTTCTAATAATTTATTAGTTATTTCTTTTTGAAATACTGTATGATTTGTAGCTATTAAAACTACATCTTGATTTTCTAATCATTTTTTTAGACTTTTACAATCTGATAACTCTAAATTATATGGCTCGTATATAGTAATTTCTGCGCCATATTTTTCTAATAATTTTTTTATATTCAAAGCTGGAGATTCTCTTAAATCAGATATATCTTTTTTATATGATAATCATAATAATAATACTCTAGTTCATTTCAAAGATTTTCATAATCAGTTTAATGCAAAAACAAGTTTCTCTATAACATATTCTGGCATAGAATTGTTTGTTTCTCTAGCAATATTAAGGAATTTATGATCAAATCATGCTTTTTTAGCTCTTTCAATCAAATAATAAGGATCAACAGGGATACAATGACCTCATACTCAACAACTTGGATAGTGAGCTAAATAACTAAAAGGTTTATTTTTTGCTCAATTTATTACATCAACAATATCAAGTCAAAGAACATCAAATGATTTTGATAATTCATTTACATAAGCAATATTTACATCTCTAAATGTATTTTCTATTATTTTTGTAGCTTCTGTATGTTTTATATCTTTCATTTCGTTAATTTCTGCATTTATAAATGTTCTATAAAAATCAGCTATTAATTTAGTTCATTTAGGAGTTGTAGCTCAAACATTTCTAGGAATATTATAAACATTCCATTTTAAATCTCATGGATTTATTCTTTCTGGACAATGAGCTACCTCAAAATCAACTCAGGCCTTTAATCAACTTTTCTCTAAAATAGGGATAACTATCTCATCACATACTCATGGATTAATAGTTGACTCTATTATAATATTTTGTCCTCTAGATAAATTTTTTGAAATAGTTTCACATGCTCATCTAATAGGTCCTAAATTTGGAGAGAAATCATCATTTATAGGAGTAGGAACACAAACTAATATGAAGTTAGCATCTTTTAAGATACTATCATCATTACTAGCTATAAAACTATTTTCTAATATATCTTTCTCGGCAATTTCATCATCTATTGGTGAAATTTTATTATTTATTTTTTCTACTTTTTGAGTATCTATCTCAAATCATTTTATGTTATATTGTTTTGACCTAGCTATTGCACAAGCTAAAGGGAAACCAACATATCACATTCATATAACAACTACATTTTTCATATTTTTTTAATTAATTTTTTAAATTATAATATTTTTTAAACTTTTTCTTCAAGCATTATACTAATTCCAACGAAAAATATTAACAGACCTGAAACAAGACTAATAACATATCATAGAAATCATAAAGAATATACCTGTAATAAAATAATATATGCTCATATAACAGATAAAATGCTACTTGTCAATATATTTTTATATAATCAGTTTATTGTTTTAGATTTTGTTTGATACTTTTTGTCTATATCTTCATTAAAAGTGGTCATAAATCAACTAATGACAGTAATTCATAATAAATTTGAATTAATCAAATTATACATACTATTTCATAAATAGATAACTCCCAATTGATAAAACAAAATAAAAATAAGATATATAACCAATATAATAGGAAAGAAATAATTTCTATTCAAAAAAAGAGAATAATCTCAAAAAGATATCAAAGAAGAATTATAGTCTTTATTTAGTTTATCAATTTTGTTTGTTATTTCATCAACTTCGTCAAAATCTATAAAGAACAACAAAATATCCTTTATTAATAAAAACAAAAGTCATATAGTTACAGCTATAGCATATCTATCTAAATATCATTTATTATATAAATATATAGATATTAAAAAAAATATTATATACATAGAAATACTAGCAATAGCTTTTTCTCTTAATTTACTTTTCATAATTTCTTATCTTTGAAATAGAAAATATATATTATATTACTAATTATCACAAACAAAGTTATCAAAAAAACAGTTAATTCATTTATTTTTATTCATATTAAGTTTAAATAAAGGCTTATAAGTGGGACAAATGATATTGATAATGCAAAGCTAAGAGCAAATCTCTCCAAATAATCTATTTCTTTTTTGCCAAAAAAAGATAAAGTCAAAAAATAACCAGGCATAAATAATATAAATATAGATCAAAATACTATTCTAAAAAAACTTATAACTGCATAGTTTTGATAAGGGAAAAAGATAAATATAGCAGCAAAAATACTTATAATTATAGTATATTTTATTAAATCTTTATTTTTCATATTTTACTTTAAATATTTTATTATTAGCATTTTTATATATAAGATCAAAACATTTACCATTATCTAAATTCTCTGGCTTTTGATCATCTCATAGCCAGAAATAAACTTGCTTTTTATATATATTATAATCCTTTAACATTTCGCACTTAACTTTTCAATCAACTGACCACCATTTTTTCCATTCATCTTTTGTCCACAAATCATATTCAAATAATCATGGAGCTATAATATCAAATTTTGTATATCAATAAAGCCGAGGGGAATAGTTTTTATGACTAGTCATTAGCATAGAGTTAGAAGGCAACAAATCATCTAGCTCTTTAACTTTTTTAAACTCTTTATTTCATATATAAGGTTTATTATATCTATAAACATAGCTTGTGTAATTATAACTCTGGAGAGAAAAAAACAAAATAAAAACAATAAAAAACTTTTTATTTTGCTTAAATAATACTCAGAATCAATATGCAGCAGTAATGATAATAAATATATCAAAAAATATTAACATTCTACTGTAAAAAAACAAGCCAAACAAAACCCAAATAAATCATAATAAATATCAAGAAAAAGTAAAGTCTAAATTTTTTTTTCTTATTTTAAGATATAATCAATAAAAACTAAATAAAATTATCACATTATTAATAGAGAAAAACTCATAAAGAGAGAAAAAAGTTCAACTACTTCAAGATATTGAATATAATGAGAATAAAGGGCTTAATAATGGTAATATTAAATAATCTAATAAAGGTATATACAATACTAAAGCCATTAATCAAGAAAAAATAACTGCATAAATATCTAATTTAGTTCATCTAAAAGTCTTAATTAAATTAAAAATCTTGTATATTAAAAAAAGCAAAAGAAAAAATAAACCTGATGGTCGATGTAAAGCAAAAAGACTTACAATAATTGGAATTGATAAAAGATACTTTTTTCTTTCAAGTAAATAAATAGAACTAAGAATAAAGATGATTCATAAAATCTGTTTATAATAATTTAAATAAAAAACTTTATACTGAATTATAGAAGTAAAAAAAATAATCATTCAAAAAATAGCAGTATAAAATCAATATTTTTTTAAATATAAGTAAATATATATTGATGTTATAACACTAAAAAATGCTAATCAAAATCAAATTAACCAATCTACATTAAAACCTATTATAAATAATATATTTCATAAAAATCATAAAAAAGGTGGGAAAGCCTGTTTTGTGAAAAGATTAAGACCTGAAAAGTCTATTTTTGGTAGATTATTATAGTATTCCAAAAACATTCACCTATATAATCATGGATCATATCAAAGTGGTATATCTGATATGAAATATGGATAAAATCTATACAATCAAAGAAAAATAGAAAATATAAATATTATTAACAAAAGATAATTCCACAAGCTATTTTTCATATTTTTGAAATAATAAATTTTATATAATAGAAATTTTAAATAAGTAAAAATATAAAAAATCTAATATAGATATATTAGAAAAATTATAATTAATTGCAAACTTTTTAATTTTACCTACTAACAAAAAAACAAGAAAAATATTGAATTTTTCTTGTTTTTTTATTGGTTTTTTATATTAATACCATGGTAAATACCATTTTCTTTTTCATTCTCATATTCATCTAGAATGACCGTATCAATAACCATCATCATGATAATTTCAGTTTCTATCGTAATCATCTTTATCATATCAATCTCTATCATATCAGTCTACATCATATCAATTTTTATCAAAACCATCCCTATTAAATCAATTTCTATCAAAACCAAATATATCATATCAGTCTCTATCGTATCATTGTTTATTAAATCACCTTCTATTGAATCAGTCTCTATCATATCATTCAACATTATATCAATCTCTTCTAAATCAATCTCTATCTCTTCAAATTAAGTTAAAACCATTTCTAAAGAAACCGTATTTATCTAAACCTCTTCTATCATATCATTCTTCAGTAAAACCGAATATATTATATCATTCTCTATCATATCAGTTTTTATCATATCATTTTGCATTATATCAATCTCTATCAAATCAGTTTTTATTATATCATTTTGCGTTGTAACCAGTTCTATCAAATCAATGTTTATCATATCATTTTGAATTATAACCTTGTCTGTTAAAACCATTTCTATCGTATCATTTTTTATTATAACCATCTCTGTAAAATCAAAGATAATTATAACCAAACTTATCAAACATACTTGTATAATCACTATCCTGTTTAGTATTAGGTAATCAACTCGAGAATCAGTTGTTCTCAGCAGCTGTATTAGCCGATACCGAAGCTATTCAAAGGAACAGTGTAACTAACAACGATGCAAACACCTTTACTAGCTTTCAATATTTTATCATAATATTATTATTTAAAAGTTAAAATCAATAAATTATTGTAATTGTATTCATATTAAAAGAAAATGCAAATTAAAATTATATTTTGAAAAAAAAGCACAAATTATTATTATATAGATAATTTAATAGTTTATTAAAAATTATGTTTTCAAATTTTATTAAATATTTATATTACTTAATATTTTCTATTCTTATTTTCCTAGTGCTGTCTAGTTATATATTTAGAAATCTATACTTAGACACAAACTTTATTTTTTTGTATTCTCTTTTCATAATACCCATTATAGACCTTTTTATAGAAAAAGTCAAAAATAGTATAAAATTTCTTTTATTTTTATCAATAATAGTATTTTCATATATATTTATATTTTCAATATCTTGATATAAAGAAATATCAAATACTATACTAAACTACTCATATATACTTTTAATAACTTGAGCAATAACACAATATGTTTCTTTTATCATAGAAGGAAAAAATAGCAAAATATCTAAAGAAAATCTATTAAAGAAGAAAAATAAATGACTTTGAGATTACTTTCATATTCTTTATATATGAGTATGAATATTATTTATTCTCTGACTTTTTATCGAAATAATCAAATTTGTATTTAATGACTATCACTTTTGAAAACTTGCAGGTATATTTTTACTTCTTACTATAATAATAGTTTCTATCAAAAAAGTGAAATTTAAAACAGAAGAAAAGGTTAAAAATAAATTAAATGATTTAAATAAAAGAAATTTCCTTAAATTTAGAAAAAAAATAAACAATAATAAGTTATTTAAAGTATTAACAGGCTTAAATATCAAAACTGACATTATTTTTTATTTAATATTTATATTTTTTACGTTTATATTCATTCTATGATATATATATAATATTACTTCTTTAGTTGCTTTTTCATACTTATTAATATTTACAAACTACATAATTTTCAAAATATATTGATTTAATGTGGATACTAGTTTTGAAAGATTAGATTTCAAGAGCAATAAATTCTTATCTTTTGCAATTATATTTACAATAATATTTTCATTTTCTGTAACAAATATAATAAAATGATATAATTTAAATGGTTATAAAGGCATATTAATAGGTGTATCTTCGCTACTTTTCTTTTTTACATTTTTGATATATTTCTCTGATATAAAAACAAGAAATAAAAAAGAAACAAACTTTAAAAAATTATTTAAAGTTATACCCAAAATAATATTTGCTATTGTTTTGATAACTTTTATATACATATGAAAAAATTTATATTTTGATTATAATTCAAAATATATACAACAAGAAAGCTATAAAAACAAAGAAGCAGTATCTTATGAAACAGAAAAAGATACTAGTAAGACCGAAAAAATTTATTCTTCTGGTAGTGCAAATGGAGAAAATGAGGAAGAAATTGAAGATGAAAAAAAGATTACTAAAAAAGTAAAAATATGAGATTTATATAAATTTAATAATTATTTATGAATAGAAAATGAATCTGAAGACACTTTGAAGTTACAAGAATTTTTATTAAAATTATGATATTTCAAATGAGAAGTAAACTGAAAATTTGGTATATACACTAGAAATGCTCTTAAATATGCTCTAATTTATGATTGTCATTGGCCAAATGCTTTGTGAGTTCTTGGTTCTGATGCTGCTAAATGTATAGAATCATTAGAAATAGAAGTAGAAGTAAATGAATAAAAAATAACAATAAAAAATATGAAAAATTTAAAAAATAAAAATGCTTTCTCAATACTTTGATTAATTACTATAGTATGAATTTTTGCTACCCTATCATTTATAATATTTTCTTATTATAATATAAGCATAAGAAATAGTAGAGATGTTCAAAGAATAGATGATATACAGGAAATAACATTTTGATTAAATAATATACTTACAAAATATAGTAAACTACCCAAACCAATTAATTGAATAAGTATAACCTCTAGCTGAAAATTAATAAATAGTCAATGATTTTTTGATAATGGCTTAGTAGATACAAATATAAAATATTATGATCCTCTTGACCTTATAGAATATACCTATTCTACTAATAAAACTAGAGATAGATTTCAAGTATTATGATTATTAGAAAATAATTGGAGTGAAAGAAACAGCTTAAATTTCAAAAAAAGAATTCCATATACTGCTTGAGAGAAATTGTGAGTTTTCTTGAAAGAAGAAAATAACTACCCTGTCCAAGAATACCTAAAGGATAGTATAGAATTATCTCATTGAGTAGATTGATATGTAGTTTATTTAAACAACGAAGACTACATAACATGAGAAAATATAATTAAAGAAATGAATTATAGAATAAAACCAAGGGCAAGCTGTTTAAATATATTAAAAAATGGTAAATCAAAATGAAATTGAATATATAAAATTAAACCAAATGACAACTTAGAGCTTGATGTATACTGTGATATGGAGATGGATTGATGATGATGGACTTTGTTTTATGCAAATAATTGAATAGAGGATTCTGAAATATCTGAAAGTTATGTAGAAATGAGAGAAAATATTTTTAGTTGAAACACTTATTCGTTAACCAATTTAAATGAAAAAACTCTTGTATGAATGAATGATTACAGATTATTCACAAACAATTGAGCAAAAGAAATACTTATAACTAATTTAGCATCAGATGAAAAAAGGTGGTGAAAAATATTTTTTGATTCACCTAGTACACTAGAATGGGCTCTATGAGGAAATGTCTTAGGAAAATGAATAAAAAAATGTGTAGATTTACCTGAATGAGCTTACTGGTGAATGGTAGATGAGAATTGAAAGAATAACTATGAAAATCTAGTTCAGTTCTTCACATCATGATGAAATAATTGGTGAATTTCTCACAAAGAATATAATTGTAATTGATATAAATTAAGCGTTTTACCTCATCTAGCTTTCTATACTGCTAATAATCCACATTATGATAGAAGAACAAGAAGTAATACAATAGTTTGATGAATATGGTGATGAGAAAATCAATATAGATATTTTATTAGATAGATAATTACTTTTATAAAGAAATAAATGTAAATAAAAAAAGTATTTGGAAACTAACCAAATACTTTTTTTATTTACTTCTTTTAATTTAATAAATATTCACCTACTACATCTCTAAGAGCTTTTATTTTTTCTATTTTATTCTCTGATAAAGATTTATTTTTATCTAAAAAGGAATCTATCTTAGTTAATAATAATTTTAATAAACGAGGATTTATATTATCAAGCCTATTTCATAATTTTAACCTAATTGCTTTTTTATATTTTTCTCTTAACGAAATTTCTTTTTTAACAATTTCTGTTTGTTTTGATAATTTTTTCTTAATTTCGTTATCTCATTTTTTAATTACTTTCTTATCTAATTTATATTCTTTAACAAGGTATCATAATTGTTGAACATATTTCTCGGCATTTATTCAGTGCCACTTATCTTTACTTAGATTTAAAGCTTTTAAAACTATCTCAGCATCAACTTTTCAATATTTATTAAATCACAATCATATTATTCAGGTTACAATTGCAGATGAAATAGATGTTCAATCATTAATATTATATAACAATTCTTTTTTCTTACTATTTTTTGAATCAACTTTATATAATCAAAGAGAGACTATTGATTCTCAATATGCTGAAATATCTGAACAATCTCAATGATTTGACCAAGAAGATATAAGACCATCTTTTGTTTTATCAGAAAATACAGACATAGAAGAAACTCAAATAATTTCATGTTTTTTCTCTTCATTACAAACTGGAGAAATTTTATGAATAGATGTATTAATTCAAGGTCATTTTAAAAACTCATCTCAATCTCAAGTCGCAGTTACTATAATAACTCATGCTTTATTTGCGTATTCAATTGCTGAGGAAAATCTTTTATCATATTCAAACCATATATTTCAAGTATTTAAATATATAATATTAGCTCAATTATCTACAGCATAAATTATAGATTTATTTATATCATCAATCTTACATGACTCTCTAGCACAAGTAATTATAGGCATAATTTTAACATTATCCATAATTCAAGCTATTCAAATTCAATTATTCGTATTAGCTCAAATTATTGAAGAAACAACAGTTCAATGTTCTCATTTAGGGGACATAGAACCAGTTGAATTTATAAAATTCCATCATTTAACATCATCAACATATCAATTTTGGTCATCATCTATTCAATTTCAAGCAATCTCACTTTTATTAAACCAATACTTTCATTCTAAATCAGGATTGTCAAGCTTTATACCATCATCAATAACTGCAATAGTAGCTATATTTTTATCATCTTTTATTTTTCTCTTTGCTGATAAAATACTCATATCTTTCAGATAGTATTGCATATTAGAATAAGTATCATTTGATATATTTTCTCTGTTTAATATAGCTCTTGGAGAATATCAACATTTTCAAAATCAATCAATATCTGAATATGGACAAAATTTAAACCTAAAATATTTTGAAATAGAGTTAAATAAAATATATTTTTTATCTTTTAAATGAAAGTACAAAGTTCTAGTATTATTATTTTTATCAATAGAATCATTTACATAATATTTATAATCAGCTCCTAAGAAAATACTCTTATTATACTTATTTCAAGTAAAATTTTCTCATTTTAATTTAAATTTTATATTTCCAGATAATAAATACTTTAAATCAATTCTATAATCAAAAGAAAATAAATTGTAATCTAACTTTAGACCATTTATTGGTAATGCCTCCATTGAATTAATTCTAACTATAGAATCAAAATCTATTCTTTCCGGTTCCTCTTTTGCATACGAGGAAAAAGAAATTGAAAACAGAATTATAAAAACTAAGATTAATATTTTTCTCATAATTTGTTATTTTAAAATATATTATACTAAATTATATAGTTAATAAAGATTAGCTTTTCGAATCTTTTATTCACTTTCTTGACCATTTCTGCCAAACTACTTCTTTTTTAAAAATTAAGGTTTTTATAGATCTAATCAATGCTCTAACTTCTACATATGTAGTAACATAAAATAAAATCCATCAAATAAAAGACAAAAGTAACATATATATCTTATATATATTCTTCATTTTTTTATCATCAAAAAATACTTGAACAAAAAACATAAATCATACTATAAATACTCATGAAACAAAAACAGATAAATCTCAAGTTGAGAATGCATACAAGTATAAAAATCACAGGAATAAAAATTCTAAAGAAAGTTGTAGTTCTCAAAATATAGAATATGGAAGAACTATAAATGATAATATTTTATTATGTTGATTTTTTCTACTAAAAAACATCTTTTTATACCTAACAAAAGTTTGTATTCTACCGATTTTCCATCTAAATCTCTGAGAGATTAGTCATTTTACATCACTAGCAGGTTCTGTATAAATAATAGCATCTGGTGCATAAGCAATTTTATATCAAGCATCTTGAATTCTCATTGAAAGCTCTATATCTTCAGTTATATTCATAGTACAATAATTTCATAATTCTTGAAATACTTCCCTTCTAAAAGCTCACGCTGCTCAACCAATTATATATATAGTTCATAATAAAGCATCTGTCTTTTTAAAATAAAAAGAAAAAAGAAACTCTAAATATTGAATAATTCATATGAAACTTGTTGTATCTCATATTTTTACATTTCAAACTGCAGCCATAACTTCAGGATCATCAAAATATCTAACAAAGCTTCAAACTGCATCTTTATCAACTAAACAATCTGCATCTATTGAAAGTATAATATCTCAAGTAGCTATTTCAATACCTCTATTCAAAGCTTTTCATTTTCATCAGTTTTCTTTGTATTCATAAACAATTGTTTTTCAGTCCTCACTAAACTTTGATTTATTTTTCTTTATATATTCAAGGATAACCTCTTCTGTTCTATCTGTGCTTCAGTCATTAACAACAATTATTTCTATATTAGGATAATTATTTTTAAAAACACTTTTTATTGTTCAAACAATTCATACCTCTTCATTCCATGCTGGAATCAAAACAGATACTTTAGGTTTTTTCTTATAACTATATTTAATTTTACTATATTTTCTAGCGATGCAAAAATCATACCATGGAGCTAAAAGCATATATATAAAATACTTTATCAACAAAGCTGAAGCAAAAAATATTATTATGCTATGAATTATACCCAAATTGGAATTATCATTTATAAATGAATAATTTATGTTATTATATTTACTATTTAAAAAAGAAATAACAAATATAAAAAGGGTCATAGAATAAAAAATAGAAAAGAAAATTACTTTAGTTATCATAAGTCTTTGTACATAATTTAGATAAAATATTAGACATAAACACAAAAAATGAAAAAGCAAACACTACTTTGTAAACTCAGTTCTCAAAAAAATTATTTATAGCCCAAAAGAGGACAATAAATCATATAAAAATTAAAAATATACAAATAATCATAATAAATAGCTTTCTTATAGTATAAAAAACTCTATTTTTCTTTTGATGATTAATTTTTTTCTCAAACTTTTTTCTTTTTTTATTACTTGAAAAGTTATAATGTTTATTATCGTATATTGAAACTTTTGATTTCTTTTTAGTGTTAGATAATCTTCAAAAAATTATTCAAACAACAAATATAATAAGAAATATTAATAACAAAATTGAAGGTTCTATACTAGAAACATGTGAATAAAATAAGTCTAAATGTTTAGGATAATTATACATTATAAACCAAGTACCAAGTAGTGCAGAAAAATTTATAATTATTCTTATGTACATATAATAATTACGTTAAATATTAATCATTAACTGAAAAAATGTTACATTAGTATATAATATATTAATCAATTGTCAATTTTTTTATATACTTTTATTTTATTCCAAAAGAAAATATATATTTTTATTAAAAATACAAAAATAAATTTAATTATGCAGAATATATTATTAATTTAAATTAAATAATAATAATTGTCAATACTCCAATACTTGCATTTTATTTACTAAAAAATAAAATTAGTTCTTATTATATTTCTTAGTAAATAAAAATGAGAAAAAACTTATTAATAATATTATGTTTATTTTTTATCTGTCAAACAAATTATAGCTTTTGATTTTGATACGATACAAATATAATAAATGTATCAATAATTGATTGAGAAACAAAAAACTGACTACCATTAGCCTGAATAAATACATTATATTGAAGCTCTATTGAAAATTTATGAGATATAAATTGAGACTGAATAAATGATATTGCTGTTTGAGCTCCTAAAAATTCCTGAAAATGAGCCGTATTTATTCACATGATGAAAAGAGATTGAACATTAAAAAATACTATTAGACTAGATAATTATAGTGTTAATTGAGCTGATTACAAAATTTGAGATGAGTATTGATATCAAATTAAAAATTTATGAGATTTAGATTCTAACTGAATAAATGATATTGCTGTTAAAAGCAAAAATAAAACTTATGTTCATTATTTATACAAACTTTGAGATATAAAAAAAACAGTAGAATTAAAAAAAGATGTAGACTTCCCTCCTAAGTCATCTCAGTATTGAGATATAAGTGTTAATATTTGAGATTTAGATTCTAATTGAACAGATGATATAGCTATAGGTGACCCTAAAAAAAGAGGAAAAATAATTATATATTTTCTAAAATGAGGAAATAAAAAAGAATTAATGTGTAGTTATAATTCTGCTTATAGTCTTGATTATAGTAGAAAACATAAACGAAAATATGAACTAATACACAACTGAAAACATGAATATTTAAAAGTTGAGAAAACAAAAAGTGTTAAACCTGAAAAAAAAATCGATGAAATAATAAATGAAAATAATAAGAAGAATTATAAATTAGCAAAAAATTATTCAAAAGACATGTCTAAAATTGAAATACAAGGTTTTATATACCCAGATAACTATAATAAATCAATGGATGATGCTATTTTTTATAAACCTAATATTTTAAAAGCTGAATATCATAGAATAGACAACTACTGAAATCTAGTCCTAATGGATGAGAAATCTTGGTGAGACGGTTGATATAGTATTGAAAATATTGAAAAACTAAAAAAACTAGGTGGTGAAGTATATACGACTGTTTCATGATTAAGACCAGCTGTTACAACATTTAAAAATAATGTAAAAAAAAGAAAAGAAATAATAGAAGAACTTAATTCTTTTGCAATAAAACATAAAATAACTTGAGTAGACATTGATATAGAGCAATTTTGAGTGTGGACAGTAGATGAAACAAAAGCTTTTATTGATTTCTTGTCAGAGTTATGAACTAAACTACATTCTAACAAAAAAAAGTTAATAGTAAATCTACCTGCTGTATCTTCAGATTTAGAATCTAAATGGTACAATCTAAAATACCAAGATTTAAATAAATTATCTGATGTAATAGACATATATGCAATAATGACATATGACTATATGTTTGATTATGGTGTATGAGAACCAGTGCAACCATTAGATTGGTTATGAGATGTTATTGATTATGCAAAAAAACATATTGATAATGAAAAAATCTCAATTTGAATAAACTCATATTGATACACTTGAATAAATGGACAGTATAATCCTAAAATTATCACATATGAGCAGGCAAAGAAAATAAAGAATTTTAAATCAGCTACTAGAGATAAATTAAGTTGAGAAATGTATTGGAATGACTGAGCAAATCATTATAGATATGTTGATATAGAATGAATGAATATAAAAAAAGATTATATATTATCTAAATGAATAAATAAAATTTCTGTATGGCATTTATGATGAAATAGTTGGTTTTATTAAAATAAATTTTTATATATAAATTATGAAAAAAATATTAATATTTATTAGTTTTTTGATTCTTATAACTCAATTAAGCACTAGCTTTGCAATATGAGAGAATACAAATATTTTAAATAAGGTTGAGATTAATTGAAAAACAACAAATTCTCTACCTCTTGCTTGAAGAGATACGAGATATTGAAGTTCTATTGAAAATATGTGAGATATTAACTGAGACTGAATAGTTGATATTGCTGTTTGAGTACCAAAGAATCGTTGAAAATGAGCTGTATACATACATTTTCTAAAATCTAATTGAGAATTAAAAAAAACTAATAGATTAGATAATTATTCTTTAAATTGAGCTGAATATGATTTATGAGATGAGTATTGAATAAACATAAAAAATATGTGAGACTTAGACTCTAATTGAGTAAACGAGATTTGAGTCTCAAGCAATAAAAATATCTATATTCATTATTTATATGATGACGGTAGCATAAAAGAAACTATAAAGTATAATGAAGATGAACTTATTAATAATATGGAGAACTCTCCGTATTGAGAAGCAAAAGATATATGAGACTTAGATTGAAATTGAACCAATGATTTAATTGTTGGTAATCCTGAAAATTGATGAAAAATAACTATTTATTTTCTAGAAAATAATCAGTCATCAGAAGATGAAGATGATAATTCTTGAGCTTGAGATAATGAAAATGAAGATATCTGAGATTGAAATAGCGAAGATGATAATGCTTGAGACTGAGATTACGGAAATGATGAAAACACTTGAGATTGAGACTGAAATTGAGATAGTGAAGAAAATAACAACTGAAATTGAAATGATAATAACACTTGAAATTGAAGTAATGAAGATAATGATAATATTGAGGTTTCTGGTTTTATATATCCATCATATAGTGAAGATGTTATTTCTGAAGTTATAAATTATAAACCTAATAAAATAAATGCCGAATTCCATAGAATAGATGTATTTTGAAATCTTGTACTTATGGATGAATGAACATGGTGACCATGATGATATAGTAGAGAAAATATTGAGACACTAAAATCAACAAATAGTGAAGTATATACTACCGTTACATGAATGAAACCAGTAGTTACTGCATTCTCAAAAAGTTGGTTAAAAAGAGTTTTGGTTGCCCAAGAACTTACAGACTTTGTTGTAGAAAATGATATTACTTGAGTAGATGTAGATATTGAAGAATTCTGATTATGGACACCATTAGAATCAGATGCTTACACATCATTTTTATATGAATTATGAACTAGACTGCATGCAAATTGAAAAAAGTTAACAGTAAATATACCAGCTATATGATCAGAAAAAGATTCAGAATGGTATTATTTAAAATATAATGACTTTAATACTACCTGAACTTATTGATTATCATGACTAATAGATACATATTTAATAATGGCTTATGATTATATGTATGATTACTGAATTTGAGAACCAATTCAACCACTTGAACGGGTTTGAAGAGTCATAGATTATTCTAAAAATATTCTTGATATTAACAAAATATCTATCGGGATAAATTCATATTGATATACTTGAATAAATTGAACTTATAGTCCAAAAATCAAAACTTATAACCAAATAAAAGGTATTCATAATTTTAGTAGTGCAGTTAGAGATGTTAGAAGTTGAGAAATGTATTGGAATAATTGAAATAATCATTATAGGTATGTTGACACAGAATGAATGAATATAAAAAAAGATTACATTTTATCAAAATGAATAAATAAAATTTCTGTATGGCATTTGTGATGAAATAAATGGTTTTATTAAAATAAAAAAAATAAGAATCAAAATACTCCCAGATAAAACAAAGATTTTTTGTATATTTAAAGAATAGTAATTGAAATGTTTGGATAAAAATATGAGATGGAAGATTATTATTAAACCAAGAAATAAAAGATTTTAGAAAAAAATTCATTTTATAGTATGGGAGGAGTGTATAAATAGTTTTGTTTAAATACTCCCTTTTACTTACCTAACCATTATAATAATATGATTTTAAAAGTCCTTCTTTTAGTATATTAGATGTTCCTTAAAAAGTTTTCCAAGTAGTAAACTAAATATTTATTTATATTGATAAGTATTTCTTTTTTAGAAAAGTCTGAAATGGTATAACCAAATTTTATCATACTTACTCAGTCAAGTTCAGTAAAATCTATTTTTCAGAAGTTTTCCATTTTATATTTAATGAAATTTTTTATAAAGTCTTTTGGAATTTCTAAAAATTTTTCTATATCTGTTTTTGATACACTTAAAAAAATTATGTTTTCAAACTCTCAAACAAAAATCTTATTTGAATAATATATTCATAATTTATGTCTATTATAATAGTATAAATAATCTTCTAAAACCTCAGCTATGAAGTTAGTGATAAAAAAATTTTGTATTTCAAAGTTAAGCAGGAAAACTTTTTCTTTACCTTCTTTTGATTTTAAATCAAATACTTTTTTGAATTTATAATTTCATATTTTAATATCTTTTTCTATTTTAGATTTTTCTAAAACTAAAATATTATTTAGATTGTAGTATTTTTTATGATAATTTTGTATTTCCTTATATCAAATACGGGTTACTTGAGAATATTTTATTTCATTATTATATATTTTCTTTCAAATTTTATTAATAACTTTTTTTTCATAATTTAAGCTTACTAGTTCATCTTTAATAACTTTTTTTTCATATTCTATAGTTTTTTTATCAATAGGCTTTATTAAATTTTTTATAAAATTATTTAAAATTTTTTCTGATTTTGTATTAACAAAAAAGTTAGTGTAGTATATATAATTTTCTCCACTAAATATATAATTTTTAAAATATTCTTTTGGATTATTTGATTTTGGGATTGCACAATGTTCTATAATATGAGCAATATAATTTGAATTTTTATATAAAGGTGTTTTAATGAAAATATTATACATTTTTTTTGTTGTTAAAAAAAGCTTCTCTAAAAGAGAAGCTTTTGGTAGTGGAAAGTTAACTTAGTAGGTTATCTTCTACCTCCATTATTTTGTGCACCACCAGGTCTTCCGCTACTTCTCCCTTGTCCACTCCGACGGTGTGCACCATCTTTGTTTTTTGGTTTATCCTTACCTCGGTTTTCACGGTTACTATCTTTGCCTTTCATGTTCTTTCTCCTTTAAAGTAGACATATGATGAGTAAAAGTTTTAAATTAATATAATTGAAAATATAATCAATATATAATTCAAAATTATGTCAATAATAACTATCTTTCAATTTAAGTTAAATTTTCCTGGTAATTTTTCATAGCGAGTAAAAAACATATTGTGATTTTCTGGAAGAAATTAAATAAAAAATTACTTATCAAGTTGTAATTATTTTATCTTCCATATCATTAGTTCTTGTTTCATACTTAGGAAGTATTCTAGGTTCAAAACTTCAATCTCTATCTCTTGGTACTTCTATTTCTTCTTCTCAAGATGAAGTTAAGATTCTTTTCTTATATGTTCAATTACGGCTATTTCAACTATTATTTCACGCTACAGAGTGTTTCTTATATCATAGATGTTCCTCCAATCTCTGCTTCCATCATTTTTTCGATTAGAGGTCACATGTATTGTTTTAGCATTCATTGCGCTTCCTCTATACTTTTAGCTTTTCTTGCTATATCATCTAAGTTCATTGCTCAGATTTCTTCTCTACTATATTTACTCATAATTTTTTGAGTTAAAATTTAAAAATTAAAAATTAGATACTTATATTAGTATCTAATTTTTTCCACTTACACAAAATTTTTTATACACTCAATAGTATAATCTGAGTTATTACAATATAAATAGTTCTTGTTTTTTTAATTTTGTATTATTTTGAGAGAACCAAACTTATCTCAATTCATATCATAAATCATTTTCCATTTTTCATCTTATTTTGAAATAAATCTTATTTATCTCATCATCTGTAAGAGTTCTTTCTATAGATCTAAATACTATTTTAATAGATACTGATTTATCATTTTCTCAGAACTTTTTATCATTTTCATATATATCTGTAATTTTAACTTCTTCTATTAAATCTCATGCAATATCTCTTATTATTCAAGATAATGCAAACAAATCTGATTCTGTCTCTTTAGTTAATTCTAATTCTCATGATTTTTTTTCTTCTTCTAAATCTCTAATATAAGTATTTTTAGGGACAATGAAAGATATATCTTTATAAACTGGAGGATAATTACTAACTTCCTTATATGCTTCTAAATTTCACCATTGTTTTAAAATTCTTTTATCTTTTGACCAAAAAATTCTTATATCTGGAACCTGTTTCATAGCCATAGCTAATCTTTCTATTCAAAATCAAAATGCCCAACCATTGTATTCTTCTGCATTTAATCATAGTTTTTCTAAAACATTTGAATGAACTACTCATGCTCACAATACTTCTAACCATTTTCAATTATACATCACCTCTACTTCTAAACTGTCAGTTGTATAAGGAAAAGTATCTTCATTAAATCTATATTCAATATTTCAAAATATTGCTTTAATTGTATTTCATAAAACTTCTTTTAATGTATCTTGGTTAATAATTTCTTTTGATTTTTTAGTTATTCTTAAACCATCTATTTGATGAAAACACTCATGATGAGTTTTATCTAATTCGTCAACTCTATATACTTTTCACCAAGATAAAGCTCTAACATCTCATTGTTTTTCTAATTTTTCTTTTCATCATTGATTTAATAAATAATGGTACCACATGACTGATGTATGAGGTCTTAATAACATACTATTTTTTGTATCATTTGATTTATTTAAAAAATAACTATCACTAGGTCTTCTTGCTACATGATTTTCAGGAAAATTAAATAAATCAAATGTTTCCCATTCTCAAACTACTTGAGGTACATCAACATGGTCAAATCAATTAAAAAACTCTGCATTAATTATTTTATCAATAACCATATTAACAGGATGTCATTTAAACTTTGAAAGATCTTCCATATTATATACTCTAACTATTCTATTATAATATGATCTTTCTTTCTCTGATAAACTTGAATCATTAACCTTTGATTTAGCATATTCTAACCACTTTTTATCATCTTGCATTTGTTCAATAGATTTATTAATTAAATATTTTTTAGTATCTGATTTTTTTAGGATTATTAACTATATTTGATTTTTGTTTATTAAGTTTAGTATTTATGGATACACTCAACTTATTAATCATATTTATTTTACTTAAAAAGTAAAATATTTATATGTGTGAGTTCATAACATATGGTGCAATTTTTCATTATCAGGAGAGATGTTAAATTACTTTGCTAAATTAGGTAAAATTTTACTAATATAATTTACTAAAAAAGTTTATAGTTAAAAAATATTAATTCTTTTTTACCTATAAACTTAGATTATATAATAAATCAAAAAATGTATAAAAAAAGTAATAGAGATTAATTTATATTTATTAAATATCCTAAAATCATTTCCGTTCTCTTTTCTATACTTTTTTCAATACTTGAATCTTCAAGATTAGGAATACTTATAAAATAAATTTACTATAATTAATTCCTATTCTATGGGAATAGATTATATGCAAAAAATCAAAAAAACCAATAATTCATATAATAAAGATAAATCATTGGTTACTGCTGTTTCTGTCATGGAGGTACAAGATACTTTTTATAGTGAGATTTATGATAGAATAAGTATACTAAACATTGATGATTTGAATAAATTTTTAAAGATACTTAAAAGTTATTAAATTATTTTATAATTATAAGTATATAATTATCTAATTAAAAATATTTTAGTGTTTTTACTAGATGTTTTTTAATTTATAGGTATACTTATAAATATATTTAATATAATATAAATTTTAAAAATGCAATTGTCAACAAAATTAAAAACTCTATTATATATTTTTTCACAGAATAAAGAAAGAGAACTTTCATATAATAAAACAACTAAAAATTATGTTATGGAAGATAAAATAAATAATAAATATTTTTCTATAATTAAAGAAAAGTATATTTGATTTGATGAACTAAAATGAATAATAATGTATAACCAAATTTGAGATAATTTCTTTAAAAATATATGTTTATATTTATTAAAAGTAAATTTATATAAATCACCAAGTATAATATTTTGATGAATAGATGATTTACAAAATAAAGAAAAATTTTTTACGATTTTTAAAATAGAAAATAATGTTGATTTTATAAACTCTATTCTTGATTTAATTGATGAAGAAAAAGAAAAATTATTAGTTTATAATTTTGAAGAACAAAGAAAAGAATTAATAGATATTATAAATAAAAACAAAAATAAATTTAAGAAAATCCCATTAACTTTTAGTATAAATAAATATATAAAATCATATACTCAATATTATAAAACATTAAAAGTTTTAAATGAATATTATAAAATAGAAAATATACAAATATTTGATTGAAATATAACTTTTACAATTTCAATAATAAAAAATATTTTCAAAATAAAATTTGATAATGATGATTTATATATAAACTCTGAAAAAGTATTTTTTAAATCTAAAAATACAAAAATTTTTCAAATAATTAAATTAATATTTTTGTATTTAAAAGAAAATAATACTAATAATGTTGATTTTGATAATCTAGAAAAATATTATAAAAATAATAAAGAAAACTATAAAGAGTTAAGTAAAATAAAATTTAATTATGAATATCTAAGAAAATCAATAGAAACAAAAACAAAAGAAATAGAAAAAAAACATAATATAAATAATATTTTTATAGGAATTAATAAAAGCTGAATACAATGCAGATATTATAAACCGGAAAGGTAATATCTTTCCGGTCTTTCCGTTTAAAAATTAAAAAAAATAAACAAAATCATAGTGCGAATAAATATTTATTTCGCATTATGATTTTTTTTAAAGCTTTAAAAATTTCATACTTTTAAAATCCTTTGTTTTTTATTTATATTTTTTCTTTTTCCTCTTATATATAAAAAAAAGAGAAAGCAGAAGATTTTGTCAAACTTCGGTTCGCGACTTTTGAACCGTTAAGTTTTACAAAATCTGCTTTCTCTACAACAATTAAGAGAGGAAAAAGAAAAATAGGTCGTGACCTTAAATCTTAATCCTCCGACTCAATAATGTCGGGGCAGTTTATAAACTAAAATAGTGCACTTTATTTTATTTAAGTGTTACCGGTAGCCATAATTTATAATAATTATGAAAAATATAAAAAAAGATTTTTATATCGAAAATATAGTCTTTCATTTATGACTAGACCATTTAGAGATATATTGAACCTTTAAATATGAAAAAGAATTTTTTAATAAACTTGATTTCGATAATTCTAATTATTCAGAATTTGAAGAATATACTATTACTAAAAATGAAGTAAATAGGTATAAATATAAGATTATTTTTACAAAAGATAACTATACTTTATTTGCATATTATAAATGAATTAAAAAATGAGAGTGAGTAAATATATCTACAAAAGATTATATTTGTATTTATTCTACTGCTTTTAAACTTATGGAGTATGAAGAAATATTAGCATTTTTACAACTTTATTTTAATTTAAGACATTGTAGAAGGTTTGATATTTGTATAGATTTAAAAATTAATATAAATGATTTATTAAAATACTTTAAAGAAGAAAAAACCTGAAGAATTTATAAAAATGCTTGAAATATAGAAACTAAATATTTCTGAGAAGTAAAAAACTCAAGAAATAAAAGACAATTAATTAGAGTTTACAATAAATATAGAGATATTATAGAAAAGAAAAAACTTAAACTTTATAGTGATTATTTAAATATTTGAGATATTACAAGAGTAGAACTAGAAATAAGAACTGAATTAGCTAAAAATATAAATTATATAAACTTATTTGATGATATTTTACTTTTATGAGTATTTAAAAATTATTTATCTAAACATACTGAATTATTTGATTTTATAGCTTTTGAAAAAATTACACTATATAAGAAGAAAGAAATAAATTTAGATGATTTTCAATGAATATTTTATATAGAAAAAAGATATCAAAACTTTGTGTGATATGCTAAAAATTTATTTAATTTATGATTTTGTCCTGTAAGAGTTTTAATAAATGAGTGATATATACAAGATATAACAAAAAAGATTATTTGATATGAAAATATCAATGAAATTATAAAAAAAGAAAAAAGGATTATAGAGGATGTAAAAGAAAAGATAGAAAATAAAAAATTTGAAGCTAATGGATATAAAAAAATACTTGATAATTTATACAAGTATGGAAAGATATAAAGAAGAACTATACAAAAAAGAACTTCTAAAATTATATCCTAATTTATCATCTTACAAAGCCGAAGAAATAGTAAAACAATTATTTGATTTTTGGAAAAATATTATAGAAAATATAGAAGTTTTTAGATAAAAAGTTTTTAACAATTACTATTTATTAACAAATTATTAACAAAAAAGGAGGATTTATTTTAGACATATTATTTAAAAAAGTAAAATATAGAAGATTTAATTAATAATCTGCTATCATTACTATGAACGATTTAGGGGATATAAAAGTATTTAGAAAAAACTTAATGATAGTATCGATAATAAATATACTACTTATAATTTTTGCTGGAAATATTACAGATATCAATGTTTTATGAATATTAAAAATTAACAATTTAAATTCTATTAGTATTTTAATATTATTATTGATAACAAATATTTATGTTTTAACCAGGTACAAACAATACTTATTTAAAAACGATTTAAATTTAAACCAAAAAATATTAATTTTTGATATAATAAATAATAAATTTTTTCAAAAAAATATTATTGAAGCGAGACAAATGGAAGCAGATAGAAGAGATTGAGAAGATTTTATATACACAACTAAAAAAACTTATAAAAGAAAGCGTATTGAAAGTATAAAATTCAATGGTGTAATACTTTTAAATTATAATTTTAAAGATTGAAATAGATACTCAGAATGAACCTACTTATTTTGTCATTGATGAATTACTGATAAAAATATTAATGGATGATTTTATGGAAATATAGATAATAATAATTTATTTGTATATCTACACAATAACAATAAAGATAGATTAGACGATAATATACATATAGAATATAAAAATAATAATTTAATATTATTTTTCCTTAAATTAAAATTTTATATTAAAGATCATTATTTTTTTGATTATTATTTACCTATCCTATTAGGAATATTATCAATGGAATTAATAATAATAAAAATGACTTATTTAATTTTTAAATAAACTATGAAAACAATAATATATTGTAGGAAATCTACAGACAGATGAGATAGACAACAACTATCTATTGAGGCACAAGAGCAAGAGGCTTTAAAAATAGCTAAAAGAGAATGACTTGAAGTTATTAAGATTCTAAAAGAAACACAATCAGCAAAAGAGCCTTGAAGACCAGTATTTAATGAAATGATGAAATTATTTACTAAACAAAAAGCTGATTGTATTATTACTTGGAAACTTAATAGACTTGCAAGAAATCCCATTGATGAATGAAGTATAAAATGGAGTCTTCAAAGTGGTATAATAAAAGCTATATATACTGAATGAGAAATTTTTAAAACTTGAGATAATGTTTTAATAATGTGAATGCATTTTTGAATGTCAACCCAATATATTCTTGATTTACAAAGAGATATTAATAGAGGAATTAAAAACAAAATTGCTAAATGATGAGTATGCCAAAAAGCCCCTTTATGATATATAAATTTAATTGCAACAAAAAGTATAGCTATTGATGAAGTAAAATCAGAGTGGGTAAAAGAAATATTTACATTAAGAGCACAAAATATGTCTTATAAAACTATATCAGAAACATTATTTAGAAAATGAATAAAAAAAGAAAATTGAAAAGCATTTCCATCTTCAACAATAGAAACATTATTAAGAAATAAGTTTTATATTGGACTTGTAAAACATAATTGAGAATATTATAAATGAAACTATGAAACATTTATATCAAAAAAGTTATTTGAAAGAGCACAAAATATATGAAAATGAATGTTTTATAGAAAGACACCAACACATTTATATCACTTAAAATGATTCTTAAAAGATGAGGCAGGGTATTTATTAAGTGGGTATAGTAAAAAATGAAGTATATATTATAAAAATAATTCAGCTTATAAAAATAATTTAAAATGATGAAATGTAAATATAAATCAAAGAATAATATTTGATTATTTTGAAAAAAAAATAAGTAAATTAGAATTTAATAATGGTTTTAAAAAATTAAACAAAAAAATAATATTAGAAATTTTAGAAAAGTGAAAAAATAAAGATATTCAGAATTTTAAAGAAATTAACTCTAAAATTAAGAGGTTAAAAGAACAAAAAGATAAATTATTAGATTTAAGAATTGAATGAGAAATAGAAAAGGAAATTTATACTGAAAAAAATAATAATATAGTTTTTAAAATTAAAAATTTAGAAAGTAGAAAAAAAGAACTTGAAAATAATAATATAAAAGAAAAAATAAATATAATCCTCGAACTGTTAGAAAGCCTTTCAGATAGCTACAACCAAACTAATGAAGAATGAAAATCCGTTATCCTCAAAAATTTAATCCTCGAACTTTTTGTAAACAATAAAAAAGAGCTTTCTTATAGTGAAAACTCTCTATTAAATTCCTTATTTTTTCTTCAAAATATGTGTAAAAACGGTTTGGAGGTGCCTACCGGAATCGAACCGGTGTGAAGGGTGTTGCAGACCCGTGCATAACCACTTTGCTAAGGCACCATTATTTTAGTAAGTGGAAAAATTATATACAAATATACAAAAATTCAAAATTTATTTACATATAAACTAACTTTTATCTGAATTAACACAAGAAAAAGTCTCTAGTATTTTTTCATATTTAGTAGTATCAGTAATTGATGTTGGCAGTGCCAAGGTCATAAAATATACCTTTTTATTACAAACATGAGAAGTTTGTAAAAATATAAGTTTAGGAGTTACTTCATTATATCTTGCTTTGAAAACAAATAAAATTGATTCTATATCATCTAAAAATGTAATATCTTTTGAAAACATTTTTTTATAATATAAATAATCATTTGGAGATCAAGCATTACTTCAAATCGCGAAATCTTTTGAACTAACTCATTTTAATGCATCTTGAGACAAAATAAGAAGATTATTTGAAAAACCTCAAGCAAAGTCTTTTGATGTAAAAGCTGCTTCTATTTCTCAGAAATTTGGCTTTGGCAACAAATTATCTGCATTATTAATTTTTTCCCAAGACGCAGGAATTCATATAGAATATTTTCAATTATTATAATATGACAATCATGCAGAACTAAAAGAGGAGTTATCAACAATACCAGATTTTTCTTTTTCTGACTTTTCACAAGAAGACAAGATAATAAAAGAAAAAAGTATAAAAAAAATAATTATATAAAACTTTTTCATAAAAAAGAATTAAGAAACAAATTTAAGTAAAAATAAACCTATTATAAACATTAGTAAAAATAAAGATGAGAAAGCCACAGCAGAAAAATATCAAAAAAGCTTCATCTTTATTGTAAAATAAAGGAAAAATATAAGAGAGAATAATGTTAAAACATATAAATAAGTAAAAAATGGTAAAAAAAATTCATCATTAAATCAAGATCAAATTAAAAAAAATGTAATAAAAAAAAGAAAAGATGAAATAACAAAAATAATCTTAGAGGATTTATATCTTTCCAAAAGTATTTTTTCATCAGTATTTAGTTTCTCTATAAAAAATTTTAATACTCACATATTTGCTTTTTTTTATTTTAAAAATATACTAAGTCCAAACTATTAATACATAATATACATAAAAATGTCTTTAACACAAGAACAAATTGATAATATATCTAAAAATTTAAGTAAACTAAACTTATCTAGTAACAATGTTGATGATATAAATACAATTCTTAAATATATAGAATTACTTAAGAATGTTAATACAGAAGATGTTAAACCAACAATATCTGTTGTTGATACAAAATCAGTATTAAGAGAAGATGAAGAAAAAAAAGAAAAAATAAATAATGAATTACTTAAGTGTTCAAATCAAAAAATTATATCTAACAATATTGCTATATCTAATATAATGAAATAATAGTACTTTGGATATGATTAAAAAAATAAAATTAGTAAACTTCAGAAATTTTGGAGAAAAAGATTTAGATTTTGTAGAATGAAAAAATTTTATAATTTGAGAAAATTGAAAAGGTAAAACAAATATACTAGAATGCATCAGTATATTATGAAATAATTCGCTGTTATCTATTCATTATGAAAATTTAGTAAAAAAAAATAATGATTTTTTTTATGTTGAGTATGAAAATGGTTCTTATGAAAAAATAAGTATTTCATTTGATAAAGAAAAAAATAAAAAAGTATTTTCTTTAAACTGAAAAACTCTTACAAAAACCAAATTTAAACAAAACACCTATAAATGTGTAATATTTTCTCCAATAATTATGAATATTATGTACTTATCCCCTTCTCTAAGAAGGGATTTTATAGATAATATTCTAATTTCTTCTTATCCAAATTACGAAAAAGTATTAAAACAATACAAAGTTATTGTTCAAAGTAGAAATAAAATTCTAAAAAATATTTTTAACTGAAAAAGTAAAAAAGAAGAATTAGAGTTTTGGGATGATTTATTCACAAAAAAGGCTGTTGAAGTTTATAATTACAGATTTATAATAATTGATTTTTTATCTAAAAATATTAAAGATTCAATTAAAATATTTTGAAATAAAGTAAATACAATAAAATTTGAATATAAAACTAAAGTAAATAGAGAAAATATAGAAACATACATAAAGGAATATTTAAATAAAAATATTGAAAGAGATATAATACTTAAAAAAACTAATATATGACCCCATATTGATGATTTTGATATTTTGATTGACAATGCCCCTCTAACAAACTTTGCATCTAGGTGAGAAACAAAAAGCATTATTCTTGATTTAAAAATATTAGAAATATCTTTTATTGAAAATATAACAAAACAAAAACCTATTTTAATAATAGATGATTTATTAAGTGAATTAGATGATTATCATAGAGATAACTTACTAAATAAAATAAAGCACTACCAAACTTTTATTAGTTTAATAAATAATGTATGAAAAAATAAGTTAGAAAATAAATATCATTATCTGTAAAGTGATTTTTAATTAAATTAATTGTAAAAGCATTGTTTTAATAGTAAAATGTATATGGAATTAAAATTAATTACATAATACAAAAATATATGAAAATAATAAAAATTTTTATCAAATTACTATTAATTACATTTTTGACCTTATTTTTCTGAAAAACTTATGCAGCATCTATAGATCATTTTGAAGTAACAATGAATCCAAGCACTGCAAAAACAGGTGAGACCATTGATATTACGATTGAAGCTGTTGATGTAGATAATAATACAATCACTGATTATAAATGATCAATATTAGTTTTCTCTGAGAGTGATCCTGAGGCTGATTTTCCAAGTGTTTTAAAAGAAAATAGTTATACTTTCAAAGCTTCTGATGAATGAAAAATAAAATTTGAGAATGCTGTTAGATTTCAAACTATTTGAGTACAAGATATTCATGTATATGAATTAGAAAATGAAACCGTAGTATGAATTGCAGAGGTTGAAATAGTTTGAGAAGACACAGTTAATAACGCAGAAATTGAAATAATTTCTCCTGAAACAGGTATTACAATATGAGAAAATAAAATAATGGTTTCTTGAATGACTAACAAAAATTATAATGTTAAAATAAAATTAAATAATGAACTTGAATTTGAGTCTACTAGTAATGGGGAAGGAATATTTGAGAAAGAAATTAGATGATTAAAACAATGAGCTAACAGTATTTATGCTGAGATAATTGATGCAGATTGAAATGTATTATGAAAATCAAGTGAAGTAAATGTTAGAGTTGAATCTAACAAGCCTAGAATAAAAAATTTAACTATTACACCTAATTGAGAAGTGAAGTCTGAAGAAAAATTAGAGTTAGAAATAGTTTCAAATGTAGGGTTATCAGAAGTTAATGTTATTATAAATGATATTTTAATAAAATTAGAAGAAAAATGAGAATGAATTTATAGAGCAACAACATCCGCACCAAAAGAACCTTGAAACTATAGTGTTGATACTGTTTTAAAAGATGAAATATGAAATGAAACCAAAGAATTATGAGTTGAGATAATTACTGTTTTAGAAAACAAGGAATCTGCAAAAGAGCCCAAGAAAGAATCTGAACCTGTAAAAAAAGAAGAAACTAAACCAGTTGTTAAACAAAATGAAGTTATTACAACTTGTACTAAAGACACAAAAGTAACTTGATTAAAGTTAACAAAACTTAAAACAAAGTCTGTACTAAATTGGAATAAAGTTAAAGATGCTTCAAAATATAATGTATATAAAAAATTAAGTAACTGAGAAATTGAATTAGTAAAAACAGTAGAAGAACCTGTATTTACAATTGATATTGTATGAGATGAATT
>PDTW01000006.1 GCA_002749055.1 Candidatus Altimarinota bacterium
TAATTATTTTTTTGCCTTGTCTTTATTATGTTATAATATATGAGTATTAATTTTAAAAATATAAAATATGTTTAACTTACAATTGTCAAAAAAAATTATAACTATAGTTTGATTAATTTGGTTATTTTTCCCTTGTTTAACTTCTTCAAATAATGATGCTATTAATTATTGAGAAAATTATAAAAATAATTCAGAAACTAATATCAATAGTGATACAAAAGTTAAAATTGATTGGTTTTTAAAGTCTTTTTATAATAATTTAGATTTAAAAATGCCTGAAACTCAGAAGAAAATTGATTATATATATTATCTATATAAAAAAGTTAATTCAATAAAAAATAGCTTAAAAAGTAATTCAAAAATGACAAATAACCAAAAAGAAATTTTTTATTATATAGAAAATAGTCTTGAGCAAAGAATAAGTTATCTTCAGTTAGAAATTGAAGAAGAAAAAAAAGCTTTAGAAGAAAAAAATAAGCACATTAAAACTCCCTTAAAAGTAAAATCTTTATATTATACCTCTTATGCTTGATGAAACTCAAAAAAAATTAATTCTCTTTATAATCTTGCTAAAAATACTGAAATTAATTCAGTAACCATTGATATAAAAGATGTAAGTTGATATGTTAGTTTTCAATTAAATAATAAAGATTTTGATAAAATAAAACCAATTTCAAATAATAGAATAAAAGATATTGAGAGTTTAATAAAAACTTTACACGAAAAAAATATTTATGTAATTTGAAGAATAGTAGTTTTTAAAGACAAATTATTAGCTTCAAATAGACCTGATTTAGCAATAAAATGGACTGATAGAAAAACAGTTTGGAATGACTATTCTTGAAATAAATATATGGATCCCTATTCTAAAGAAGTATGGGATTATAATGCAAATATAGCAACAGCTGCCTACAAAATCTGATTTGATGAAATAAATTTTGATTATGTTAGATTTCCTAGCGATTGAAAGATAAGTAGTACTTATTATCCATTTGCTAACAAAATATTAAGAAATAATCCTAAATGGGGTAAAATAATGGTCATAGATAAATTTTCTAACTACTTTACAAAAAAAATAAGAAAAGAAAATCCTAACATAGTACTTTCTGCTGATGTTTTTTGATTAGTTACAAGGATTGATTTATTACAAATATGACAAAATTTAGAATCTTTTTTAATGAATTTTGATTATGTATGACCTATGGTTTATCCTTCTCATTATTGAAGAAAGTTCCTTTGATATAGTCCGGCAGATAATTATCCATACGAAATAATATTAGATGCTTTTAAAAATTCAAAAATTAAGGTTCAAAATTTAAACAAAGAAATTGAGCTAGCAAAAATAGAAAATAGAAAAATTAAATTGAATTATGCTATTAGTTCTGATTTAGATGTAAATTCAATAGAAAAAATAAAATTATCAAAAATAAGACCTTGGTTACAGTGATTTACTTGCACTCGGTGTCCTTGAGCTACTGAATATAATAGGTATAAATTTAGAAGACAAATACAGGCAGTTAATGATTATAACTTAGATTCATGGTGGGTTTGGAATTCTTGATCAAGATATCATTATAATTGGTTTAATAAATAGAAATCTATAAATAAAAAAATTAAATTAATTGACATTAAAATTTAAATACATAGAATAATTATTGTTAAGTAATTCTTAGCAATAATTTACATTTTTTTACAAAAATAATGAACAAAGGTAAAGTAAAATTTTATGATGAAACTAAAGGGTTTGGTTTTATTATAGATGATAATTCGGGAGAAGAATATTTCGTACATCATTCTGGTATATCTGAAGATGAACAAATCAAAGAAAATGATATTGTTGAATACAATGTTATAGATTGAAGAAAAGGTCCTAATGCAGTTGATGTTAAAGTTGTATAATTTATTGATTTACAAAAAAATATTTTTGATATTAACTTAAAAAAATTTACTATTAATATGATAGTGAATTTTTTTTATAAATTTTTAATTATTAAATCTACTTTTTATTAATTATCATAAATTACCCATTCAATATTTCAATATTTTTGATATATTTCATACAATCATTTAGCATAAAAAATTGGTAGCCTAACACATCAATGTGATTTTTCTTTTCAGGAAGTATATCAGGCATGTGCAAATATTCATTTATAAATATGTAAAGCATATGGCATTATTGCTCATTGAATTCATTTTTGTGTTTTAATAATAGAGTTTTTAGCTCAAGATATATGATACATTTCACTTTTTGTTGTAGTAAATCTTCACTTTACTGTTTTAACAGATAATTTAATATTAGGATTTCAAGGAGAAACATAAGTTCATAACTTCATTTTTCAATTTATATAAACTGCTAATAGGAATTGTCAATTAATCTTTTTTAATAATGCTAAATTTCATAAATTATTAATTTGATCTTTGAAAATAGAATATACATCTTTATTAATATAAGTTCAAGAAATATTCTCTGATTTATTAATTCAATAAAAGTAAGACTTACTAAAAATATTTGGCACTCTAGATGGTAAAATAGTTCAAAAAGAAGAATTTTTACGAGGATGTTTATAATATTCTGACATTTCTTTGTAAATTTCTAACCTTTTTCTAATATCAAATGGTAAATCTGAAAGTCTTAATTCTGAATAATAATTATTATAAATTACTTTTAAAGTTTTAGGTCATATTATTCAATCATTTATTAATCAATAAGAATTCTGAATTTTATTAACTTTAGAATAAAAATCATGTTTATTTTTTATTTTAAAAAAATCACAAAAAAAATTTAATTCATTAATTCAAATTAATTTTATAGATTTATAAGCTATCTTCTTAATATCAAAGCTTTCTTGTTTAAGTAAATTATCAACTCTTTCTATTACATAATTGTTATAATCTTGTAAATCTTCTGGTTTTTTATTATTTACTGAACAGCTAGATAATATTACTGTGGTAGTTAAAGCTAAAATTGATTTTGGAAATCTACCCATTAAGAAATATTAAATTTTAATTTAAAAAAGTTAGGAAGAATTTTTCAGATGTTCCTTAATGTTATAAAAAAGCTTACTAAAAATAAAGTAAACTTTTTTTATAATTAATTATTAAATTCTTTAAAATTGGTACTTCCAAGGAGATTCGAACTCCTGTTTCGGCCGTGAGAGGGCCACGTCCTAACCAACTAGACGATGGAAGCAAAAAATAATTCCTCTTTTTTATTTTAAATTAAAATTTAAAACTAGAAGAATTATTTAAATACTTTAGTTATCCTAACTTAGCTCTAATCTCATCCGTAGTCATTTCATGAATATCAGTTGTTACTCAAGAAGCTCTTGCTGTTCAATCAACTATTTTCATAGCTCATGCTAAATCAACAGAATTTAAATCAGGCATTTTTTCTTCAGCAATTTCTCTACATTGATCAAAAGTTAAATTTCCAACTTTATCTTTTTGAGGCACACCAGAACCCTTTTTTATATTTAATTTAGTCATAATAAGAGTACTCATTGGTGGTTGTTTAACAACAAATTCAAATGTTCTATCCTCATATACAGTAATAATTACTGGAAGTTTAACTCACATTTTATCTTTTGTTTGTTCATTGAATTTTGTTGTGAATTCTTGAATAGGTACTCAGTATTGACCTAGAGCAGGTCAAACTGGAGGAGCAGGATTAGCTTGTCCTCAATTTATTTGTAATTTAATATATCCTTTAATTTCTTTTTTAGGAGCCATTTTATTGATTTGATTAGTTTTAAATTTTATTTTCAAAATATAAATTTTTCTTAGTAGATTTTATTTTCGGGTAAAATAAAAAAGAAAAATATAATATTTTTAGTAGAAGCTGGGATATTTTATTTATATTTATAATAAAATCAAATTTTTCTCAAAAAATATTTTTTGAGAAAAAATATAAAATTAAGGAAAATCTAAAAAAATCCTTCGTAAGAATAAAAATTTAGATTTTTTAGATAATTTTTTTGTAAAGTTTTTTACTTATGCCTTTGCATAGGGAAAAATTTTTTAAGGAAAAATTAGCAAAAAAGATTATTTTTTTCTAGATTTGGAGTTTTTTAGATTTTTCTTTATTATTTATACAACTTTTTTTATTTTGTAAATAGAGATTTTATAATATTTATTTTAATTTATATTTTTTTTCTTATTATAGGCATAATTTTATTTTGATAATTTAAACAAATGAGAGAAAGAATAATTGTATTGTTTACAGTGTTATTATTATTTACTACTAACAATGCATTTGCTTGAGAAACAAAAATAATACCAATAAAAGTAAAGGTAATAACAAAAAATGAAGATAAAGAAATAAATAGATGACAAACTTTAACGTTTTATTGAGATTATTTTAAAAAAGTACCTGAGAGTTATAAATATATATCCTTGAATTTTAAGTGAGTTAACAAAGATACCAAACTCTATTTAGCTCTTCAAAAACTAGTATATCTTAACTTAATTGAAAATAAAAAGCTAAATATATATTGAAATAAAAAGCTCAATGCTCTTGCTTTTTATAAATTATGAGAAAAAATATTTTGAATTTCGCTTATAAACAAAGAGGAAGTTAATGAATTAAAGTCTAGAAATGCAAAAGAATCCGATATGATTAGACTTGTTAATTTTATGAAAAAGATTGATGAAAAAGAAGATATCGACATTTCTCAAATAAAATGAGAAAATAGAAAAATGGACTTAAAACAAAAAATATTTATTGATGCATATAATACTATTGTTAATTCACATTATAATAAAGATAACTTAGACCAAATAAAAATATGGAATTCTGCAATAAACTGAATAGCTAAAGGAACAGAAGACAAATATACTGTGTATTTCCCTCCTACTGAGAATAAAAATTTTAAAGAATGACTAAACTGAGAGTATGAATGAATTTGATGTTATGTAGATATGGAAAAACCATGAGAAGTAAAAATAGTATCACCAATAACATGATCTCCTTGAGAAAAAGCTTGATTAAAATGATGAGATATTGTAAAAAAAGTTGATTGAAAAGAAATAACATTTAAGAATTCATTACAAGAAGTTGTTTCTTGGATTAAATGACCAGCATGAACAAAAGTTGTCTTATGAATTTTAAGAGATTGAAAAGAGCTTGAGATAAGTGTAACAAGATGAAAAATAGTAATAAAAGATATAGAATACAAGTTGTTAGATAAAAGGACTTTTTATATAAATATAAAATCTTTTTGAGAAAAGATATCTGATAATTTTAAGTTAGCATTAGAAGAACTATCAAAACAAAATAGAGTAGAAAAAGTTATTATTGATTTAAGAAATAACTCTGGTTGATACTTAAATCAAGTTTCAGATATGTTATGATATTTTGTAAAAAAGTGAGAAACAACAGCATATGTAAAACATATAAAATGAGATAAAAAATATAAGTCAAAATGATATGATTTAATAGATTTTTCAAAATACAAAATTATTATTCTACAAAATTCATGAACAGCATCTGCATCAGAAATTATGATTTGAACTATAAAAGATTATTATCCAGAAGCTAAAACTATTTGAGAAAAAACATATTGAAAATGATCTGTGCAAACTATGAGAGAATATACTGATTGATCTTCTTTAAAATATACTATTGCAAAATGGTTTACCTGAAAGACTAGGACTTGAATTGATGGAATATGAATTATACCTGATATTGAGGTTATTCAAGATTACAAGAATTTAAAAAAAGACGAAGTTTTAGAAAAAGCAAAAAATATTAAATAATAAAGATACTAAATATGAAAAATAAAATTATTTTATTAATTTTTGTAATATCTCTAATTTTTGCAAATAACTCCTTTGCATCAAATAATATTGATCCGAAATTAGAAAATAAATATAATCATATAATAAATAAATTAAATAAAAAATATGATATTGATAGTAAAGAAGATATTTTAAAATGACTCAACAAAAAAATAGAAATAATACTTTCAAGAAAAAATCTAGAAGCAAAAAAAGTAAAGTTATTAAATGATATATCAAAACTTATAAATGAGACTTTATATGATTTATATATAGAGAAAAATAAGCTTAAAGAAAGAGAGGCTATAGAAAAACAGAAAATACTTGAAAGACAATATATTTCTAATTTCAAAAAAGATATATTAGAGGTAAGTATCCCAAAGTATATAAAAGATATTTCTTCAAATAATAAAAAAATATTAATTTTAAATGAAAAAAGTGAATTTATTGATTGAAATGATATCAAGAAGATAAAATTTAATAAATTTTATCTTCTTGATAAGAATTCTTATAATTTTTTTAAATGAAAAAAATGAATTATAGTTTTTTTGGAGAGAATAAAAAAATTTGTATTTATAAAAGATTATAAAATAGAAAGAAAGATACCTTATTCTGAGTCTTGAAACTTTCTTACATTGTTATCATATGATAATAATGTAATTAAGGAGGGAAATTCTTTTTATAGCTACGATATAGAAGAATCTTTTATAATTAATGATAAATATTGATTTTATTTAACTTGATTAAAAGATATCTGAATTGATAAAAATATTGATTTAATTCATAGAAATAGTTTGTGAAAATATTCTTTTGTAAAAAATAATAAAAAAATCTATCTAATTGATGAGAAAATAATTTTTTGAGTATCTGAAAAAGAAAAATTCTTAAAAAATGTAAAAAATGATAAAGCTTACCTTACTCAAGGTACTAATGATTCTTTTTTAAAATTAAAAAACACTACTGAGAAACTTACTTTTTGACTTACAAGAGAAGAGAAAATAAAAAGAATTTATTGATGGATATTAGATAATATTGAATATTCTAAAATTTCTAATTTAAATAATAAAAAAATACATTCTGGTATACATACATATATAAATAAGAATTGAGTTTGTGAATGATATGTAAAATTAATGTCATATATGTTGAGTTTTGCAGGTATTTATGATGTTAAAGTTATTAGATGAGCTGTTATAGATGCACAAGACTTTCCTGAAGTATGACATGCTTGGTTAAAAATCTGAGATTTGTATTATGATCCAACATTTGATGATGCTATCTGATTAGAAGAAACTAGGAAATATGAAGAATATATATATTTTTGATTACCTAAAGATTTATTTTATACAAATAGATATAATCTAAATTTAACACCAAAAGAACTTAAAACTACATCGTTAGAATACAGGAAATTATTAGTATCACAGAATTTACTAAAATTGGTAGATAAATATAAGAGAAACGGTTATTTAATTTTAAATGAAAGTATTTTTAGAAAAAAATATTGAATATGAGCAAAAGATAAAATAACAGTTAATAAAATTTTAGAATTTTTTCCTTATTACGAAATTCATAAAGGTAGAACTAAAATAAATTGAAAGAATAAGATTATTTCAAAAATTAGTTACTTTGAAATTAATGATAAAAATATAAATTTGATATTACTACAACTTAATTATAATATGGATTGAATGTATATTTTTAAATGGTTTAATAATGATTGAACTTATAAATATATTATATCTAATAAAATAACTTTTAATTAATATGAGACTATCTATTATATTAGCAGTTGATTCATATTTTTGAATATGAAAAAATAATAAATTGCCATGGAATATTTCTTCTGATATGAAATATTTTAAAGAAATTACTAGCAAAACTAAAGACTTAGCAAAACACAACGCAGTAATAATGTGAAGAAAAACTTGGGAAAGTATTCCAAGTAAATTTAGACCATTAAAAAATAGGATAAACTGTATTCTTAGTAAAAGTCTAAAAGTAGAAAGTATAAATAGTAAAATAGATGATTTTATATTATATTTTAACTCATTAGAAAGTTGTATAAATGAGATAAAAAATAAGGAAAATTTAGAGAATGTATTTGTAATTTGATGAGCTAAGTTATATAATCAAGTTATAAACTCTCCCCTATTAGAAAGAATATATTTAACAAGAGTATTTTGAAATTTTCATTGTGATGTTTTCTTTGAAAAAATTCCTAATGATTTTGAAATACAATCAGTATCAGAATTAAAAGAAGAAAATTGAATTAGATTTAACTTTCAAGTATGGGAAAAAGAAAAAAAGAAATAATGTTACTTTCACATATCTTTTTTAGCTTTTGATAATAAATTATTAAAATCTTTTAAAAGTAAAGCTATAAAATAGAATAAACTTACTCATATAAGTAATCATCAAAGTCAGAAAAAGTGTTCAGATATTATTAGTATAATAAATGTTAAACTCATTGGTAATTCAATATAATTTGAAACAATTTTAGGATTAAGATAATAGGCCTCGATTGAGTGTATAAATGCTATTAATCATAAGATAGCCAAAACTGCTGGAATTCATCAGACAAAATTATATCAAATTATCAATATAGGAATTGAAGATAGTATTGTTCATAAAATCGGAATAAATCATAGAATAAATACAAAAAGTCATATAGTTAATATATATGGGAAGAAAAGGGTTTGGGAAATTCATAAATAAAAGAATATACTAGCTATAATATAAAGTCATATTATAGTCAGAGTAGTATTAACTAAAGCAATTAATGCTTGTGCCTCTAAAATTAATCAAAAGCTTTTGACTACTTTTTTTAAAATAGATTTATAATCATTATACATAAATCTAAAATTTGATTTTTTTAATTTTAAAAGATATTTATGTAGTTTTTTTCTATCAATTATAAAAATAAAACTCAAAATAAGAGATAATAAAAATTGCATAAATAAAAATCAAGCATTTTTTATAGTTACATAAATATTTTTTACTACAGAAAAATCTTTACTATCAATAAAATTTGTTAAAGTTCATCAAATAACAGAATAATCATTTTTAATTTCTTCTAACAAAACTATAACTAACTCTATTTCATCTTGCAAAAAAGGTATATTTTTGGGTAATGAATAAAGTTCAGACAATAAGCTTGGAATAACTGTTGAGAGAATAAGAATTATAAATCAAATAAATAGTAAATACTCAGTAATTATAATAAAATTTAGGCTTATCAATTTTCTAAAGAAATTAGATTTAGTTCAAGAAAAAAACTTATTTATAAAAATATGTATTTTCTTTTTGATAAATACTCAAAATGATAAAAATATATATGAAAATATAAAAGTTAAGAAAAATAATCAAAAAAAATCTTTTATTAAGTATAAAAATATAATTAAGATTCAGTAAGAAACTAATCTTTTAAAAAAAGATTCTGTTAACAATGCATTAAATATTTTTCTTAATTTTGACATAAAGTTTTATTTAAAATAATTACTAAGATATAATATAGTAATTAAAAAAATATTCCAATTTTTTTAATTATTTAATCATATCATTTTATAAATCATTTTAACCTTTCTTCATCTAAGAAGCTTTTTTGATTTATTATTCAAGATAATCATGTAATTATAGAATTAATATTTTTTATGTCATTTTCAAGGAATTCTTTTTTTTCTCTTCAACAAACAATAAATCACAAAACTCTATTTCATATATTTAACTTTGAAACAATATTTGATTTTCATAGAGGTATTTTAATCTCATCAACTTTTAAGTCAGTTCATTCTAACTCAAATGGATCTGAAGAAATCATAGCTTCTTTTCTAGTATCATAAAATAATGCAGTATAATTTGGTAAAAATGGATTTGATTTAAAATATAAAATATAGTCACATCAAATAATATATTTAAATTTATCAATTAAACGAAAAATACTTTGGTTATCAATTTTGTCTATTTCCAATATAGTTTTATTCATTTCATAATTTGCAATTATTTGTTCGTTGGCTAATAAAAGTCTTTTATTTGTTAAAGCAATAATATATTTTAATAGTTCTAATCATTTTACAGGGTCTTTTGTAATAAAAGTTCTAATTCATTGCTTTCAATCTATTCTTAATAAACTTGTATCTTCTAAAGCACTTGTTTTTACATCTTTAGGTAAAAAACTTGTAATTGAGGCTTCTCAAAATACTCCTCATTCTTTTAATACTGCCAAGACTTTTGTTTCTTTTCTCTCAATTGTAGTATATTTTTCTACAGATACTTTTCAAGTAACAACAATATATAAGTTATCATCTAAAGCTCAAGTATCAAAAATTATGTCTCACTTCTTCATAAATATATGATCAAAGTGTTTACTATTTTTTAAATATTCTAAATCTAACATATTATTATTTATTATTATTTATTATTATTTATTAACATTTTTGCTGCCTCTTTATCCCTAACATAGCTAAATAGTATATCTATATCAATAAGTCATTTTTCATAAAGTGTTATTAGGTACTTATCCATAAGTATCATTCACTCTTTTATTCAAACTTCTATAACAGAATATATTTGATGTGTTTTCCCTTCTATTATCATATTTTTTATGGCATCATTTGTTATTAGAATCTCCCTTGCAGCAATTCTTCACTCAACTCATTTTTTAGGTAATAATCTTTGACTCATTATTCATAATAAACTCATTGCTAATTGCATTCTAACTTGTTTTTGCTTATTCTCTGGAAATATATCAACTATTCTATCTATTGTTTGTGGACAATCATTTGTATGAAGAGTAGAAAAAACTAAATGTCATGTTTCTGCTAAAGTAAGAGCTGTTTTTATTGTTTCAGGATCTCTCATTTCTCATATCATAATTACATCAGGATCTTCCCTCATTGATGCTTTTAAGGCTTTTGAAAAGGATTCAGTATTTGTTCAAACTTCTCTTTGATTAATTAAACTTTTATCACTTTTAAATATAAATTCAATTGGGTCTTCAATTGTTATAATATGCTTTTTAAAGTTTTTATTTATATAATCTATCATTGCTGCTAGATTTGTCGATTTACCTACTCATGTAGGTCAAGTCATTATAAATAATCATTTTGACTTATTACATATATTTTTAATTTGTGCTCATAATCATAAATCTTCCATTGTTGGTACTTTTGAAGGAATAAGTCTCATAGCAATAGAAAATCATTCATTATCGCTATAACAATTTACTCTAAATCTTTCTCATCCTTCAACTCTAAATGAAGTATCACTTTCAAAATCATCTAAAAAATTTCCATATCTTTCTCTTCATAATAAAACTAAAATAATCTCGACAATGTCAGATTTATTTAAAATATGTAGTTTTTTTTCTTCTCACTTTATATTAATGCTAGCAAGTGTAATAATTTCTCAAGATTCATTTCTGAAAATTGGTTTATGATTAGTACTAATATGAATATCTGGGTAATTATTAGCTGATACAAATTCTAATAAGTCATATAATAAAGTTTTATTATCTTTCATCTAAACTATTTTATAAATAGAAATTAAAAATATATTTCTATTATTATAACCTATATTTTAAAATAAAACAAAATTATATAAGCTTTAAAAATTTAATTTTTAAATATTCTTTTGAAATAATAGAAATTTTATCTATACTAAATTAAATTATAAAATAATTAAAAATAATGAAAAAGACTATAGCTTTAACTGGCGGTTCAACTGGTTGACACATTTTTCCTTTATTGTCAATTTATAATCATCTTAATGAAGAATGAAAATATAATCTAATATGGATTTGAAATGAAATGTCATTAGAAGAAGAAATAGCGGAAAAAAATAATATACCTTTTTATTGAATATCTGCATGAAAAATAAGAAGATATTTTGATCTCAGAAATTTTTATGAGCCATTAAAAAATTTAACAGGTATTTTTCAATGAATATATTATATTTTCAAACATAATATTAAAATAGTTTTTTCAAAATGATGATATGTATCATTGCCGTTATGTATAGCAGCAAAACTTCTGTGAAAAAAAGTTTATATACATGAATCTGATACTGTTTGATGAGTAGCCAATAAAATAATTTGATTTTTTGCAAATAAGGTATTTTATACTTTCCCAAATAAAAAAATTGACTGAAAAAAACATATAGTTGTTTGACAAATATTAAATCCAGAATTGATAGAGAATATACATAATATTAATATTACTGAAAATATTAAGTTAAATGTTCTTGTAATTTGATGAAGCCAATGAAGTAAGAATATATTTATGAATTTATTGAAGGCTTTACCAGACTTGTGAGATATAAAATTTCATATAATTTTATGAAATAAAAATTTACAATTTGAAAATGACTTTAAAGCTTATTCTAATGTTCATACTTATAGGTTTTTGAGCCAAAAACAAATGTGAGAAAAAATGAAAATAACTGATATTGCTTTAACAAGAGGATGATCTACAACACTTTGGGAATTATATTATTTTTGAATTCACTCAATTATAATACCATTATCTAATAGTGCTTGAAATCACCAAAAAGAAAATGCTAAATTCTTTAATAAAAATTTTTGAAGCGATATTCTTGATGAAAATAATAATTTGAGTTTAGAAATTTTTAAACTTCTAAATAAATATAAACACCTAAGAAAAGCTTGATTAAATTTAGAATGATTTTATGATGCTCTGAAAAAAATAGAAAAAGAAATAAGCTAATTGCACATGTAAAATTTTTTTGTAAATAGTAAATAAAATACTAATATAAACACTTAATTTTATATTTTTCTAACGGGAGCTATTCTAATATTCATTTTTTTAATTCAATATCATGAAAAGGCTATTTCTGCTAATTCTCAATTTAAAGAAGTAATTAATCATCATCAAAATTTTGGATGAGATACTTTATCTCATCTTGAAAAATCAGATATATTATTATTAATTTTTTCTTTTTTCTGAACTTTTATTGTTTTTGAATCTCAAAAAGAAAATGAATCATTATTTGAAGAAAGTGAATTTCAGAATAATGGGGTTTTGCATTCTAAAAATTCTCATAAATCATAATCCACTAAATATTCTAATGGGATTTCTTTTACAAACCTTGAAACAGGATTTCTTACATAATCTCAAAAATTGAATCTTTCTATTGCTCTTGAAAGATATAACTCTTCCCTAGCTCTCGTCATTGCTACATACATTAATCTTCTCTCTTCCTCCAGTGCATGAGTATCATTTACTGATCTAAAACTAGGAAATATTCAATCTTCTAATCAAGTTAAAAAAACTCTTTTTTCCTCCAATCATTTAGAAGTATGAACCGTCATAAGTATTACATAATCCGATCTATCATCAGTTTTATCCATATCTGTAATTAAAGCCACTTCTTCCAAAAATGTAGATAAACTCTCTCTAGGCTCCATTCAATTATATTCGCTAGCAACATTTATTAATTCATCTATATTTTCTAACTTTGACTCTTTTTCTTCTTTACTTAATCCTATTGTCAAATAATCTTCGTATTTTGTTAGCTTTACTATATCTTTTATTAATTCAGATACTACTTTTTCTTTTGATAGTTTTATTAATTCTTTGTATAAATCATTAAATATTTTTATAGAATTTTTCGCTCAGGAGTTTAACTCTTCTAATTCATCTATATTTTCTATTATTTGTGGGTAAGAAAGTCAGAAGTTCTCTTTATAATTATCAAGTATTTCTATACTTTTAACTCAAATTTTTCTAGTAGGAGTATTAATTATTCTTTTCATTGATACTAAATCATTTGGGTTATGTATTATCCTTAAATATCATAATAAATCTTTTATTTCTTTTCTATCATAAAACTTTTGACCTCATATGACTCTATAAGGAATATTATTTATCATTAAGGCTTCTTCTATTTTTCTTGACTGAGCATTTGTTCTGTAAAGTATAAGATTATCTTTATAATCTCATTTTTTTTCTTTTATTATTTTTGCTATTATACTAGCTTCTATTTTATCATCTGGAGCTTCAATATAATTAATATGATCTCATTCAGGATTATCTGTCCATAGTTCTTTTTTTATTCAACTTGTGTTATTTTTTATAACTGAGTTTGCTCAAGCTATTATTTTTTTGCTTGATCTATAATTTTGTTCTAATTTTACTATTAATGCTTCATTATAATCTTTTTTAAAATTAATTATATTTCTCATATCAGCTCATCTCCACGAATAAATTGATTGACTATCATCACCTACTACAGCTAAATTTTTGTATTTACTTGCTAATAGTTTTACTATTTCATATTGAGGAGCATTAGTATCTTGGTACTCATCTACCATAAGGTATTTATATTTTTCTTGATATTCTTCTAATATTTTAGGTATTCTTAATAAAGCTAATGTTTTTATTAAAATATCATCAAAATCTAAAGCATTATTAGAAGCAAGATTTTTTTCGTATTCTAAATAAACTTTATGAACAACTTCTTTTAAACTAGAGTCTACTTCAGATTCATATCATTTTGCTGTTATTAAATTATTTTTTGCATTACTTATATAAAATGCAATTTGTCTTGCTGGAAATTCTTTTTCTTCTAGCATTAATTTATTTTTTATTATTCATTTTAATACAGATAATTTATCTGATTCATCATAAATAACAAAGTTTTTTTTAAGTCATATTTCTAATTCTTCTGGTAAAAATTTTGATAAAATTTCCTTTAATATGAAAATTCATATAGAATGAAAAGTTCAAATCAAAGGAAAATCTTTTTTTGAATAAAGATTTCTAGGGCTATGAGTTCAAAGCACTTTAGCTACTCTTTCTCTCATTTCTAGTGCAGCCTTGTTTGTAAAAGTAACCATCATTATTTCGCTGGGATTTATATTCTTTTCTCTTATCATATACTCTACTCTAGCTGTAAGTGTAGCAGTTTTTCAACTTCCTGCTCAAGCTATTATTAGTAAAGGTCATTTTATTTTATTTTTTGCTTTTTCTTGTTTTGGATTTAGTTTCATATAATTTCTGTTAAATTCTTATTTAATTAAAAATACAAAAAAAAAATCATTTTTCAATGATTTTTAATTTTTTATGTTAAAAGCTATATGTTTTTTACTTGCTATAAGTAAATTTAAATATTTTTTATTTGACATCTTGAGTTTTATAGCTATATGTAGTAATTGTATTCTAAAAAAATCTCATAGTTTTATAACATTAAATTTTAAATTATGAATAAATTAAAAACGTCTTTATGAATAAAATGTACAACTCCTGAAGAAGTTTTGTATAGTGTATTTTCATTCAATCTTAGTGCAATAAAAATATTAGAGGAAATTATTCAAAATAGTTTTCCTAAAGTAAAAAGTATATCCATAGACAATGTGGAAGCTATTAGGGCTATGCTTCAAAATGACAAGGTAAAAGAGCTTTTAAAAAGTAAGTTAGAAGAAATTGAATGATGAGATATTATAATAAAAGCTATAGAATTATATGAAAAAGATTATCATTCTTTTGATACTGAAGCTATAATAGAATCTACTAAAAATGAAATATTAAAAAATATAGAAGAAGTTTTAAAAAATATTCATTGAGAACAATATAAAAAATTTGATAGTTTATTTTGAGAAATTGAATGAATAAATTGAGAAGAAACATATCATTTAGAGGATTTAGTAAAATTAACTATTCATTTAAGTTTTGAAAAATTAATATGTTTTTATGAATTATTAGAAAAAGATGAATCATTAAAAAAACATAAAAGAATGCTAGATGATTATCTATACAATAATTATAGCTTTTCAAGGGAAGAATTTAAAAACCATTCTTTAGAAGAGTATATAGAAAAATGAATAGACTGGATTGTTTTGAAAGCAATTAATAGATGATGGTTAAGAAGTAAAGAATATTTTAATAATTTTAATTTAGAAGATTATGTGGAAAAACTATTAGATAAAACTATTTCAGAGACAATTAATAAATGATTTATAGATGAAAAAGATTTTTATAAGATTCCTTTATTTCAATACATAGAAAAATGATTAGATAAAACTATTTCAGAAGCAATTAATAAACGATTTATAGATAAAAAAATATTTAAGAAAATTCCTTTAGAAAAATATATAGAGAAATGATTAGATAAATCTATTTATAGTGGAATTAATAGATGATGGATAAATGAAAGGGATTTTAAAAGAGCTAATTTACAAAATTATATGTGAAAGTACTTATCTCCTAGTAGCTCTGGAGTAAATAATAAGTGACTGTTAAATAAATTACGTAAAAATAAACATTCTTATTAAAATAAACATCCTTATAATTATTAAATTTAAAATTATGAATAAATTAGAAACAAAGCATAAAACTCCTGAAAAAGAAAGAGGTTACCATACTTCTATAGAATCTACTGAATATCAAACATTAAAAAATATAGAAGGTATTTTAAAAAATATTCATTTAGAAGGATATGAAAATTTTGATAATTTATTTTGAGAAACTGAATGAATAAATTTAGAAGAAATATTGAGTGGTTTAGCAATTTCTTTAAGTTTTGAGGAATTAATAATTTTTTATGAATTATTAGAAAAAGATGAATTATTGAAAAAATATAAAGAAAAACTTAATAAATACTTATATTTAAATTACATTTTCTCAATTAAGGAATTTGAAAGTCATTCTTTGCAGGAATATATAGAGAAGTGATTAGATTGGATTATAAAAAGTGCAATTGATAAATGAATTATGTCTAAAAAAAATTTTAATAAAATTCCTTTAGAACAATATGTGGAAAAATGATTAGATTTGGTTATTACAGAAGCAATTAATAGATGAATTGTATCTAAAAAAGATTTTAGTGAAATTCCTTTAGAACAATATGTAGAAAAATGATTAGATTTGGTTATTACAGAAGCAATTAGTAGATGAATTGTGTCTAAAAAAGATTTTAATGAAATTCCTTTAGAAAAATATATAGAAAAATGATTAGATAAATCTATTAAATATGCATTTAATAGGGAATTTATAAGTGAAAAAGATTTTAGTAATACTCTTTTAGAGGAATGTGTGGAAAAATGATTAGATGAAACTATTTATAGCATAATTGATAGATTATGGATAACCAAAGAAGACTTTAAGAAGATTCCTTTAGAAAAATATATAGAGAAATGATTAGATGCATCTATTTATAGTACAATTAATAAATGATGGATAACCAAAGAAGATTTTAAGAAAATTCCTTTAGAAAAATATGTAGAAAATTGACTAGAATGGGCTATTGTAAAAGCAATTGAACAATGATGGATAGAAAAAGAAGATTTTGTAGAAATTCCATTACAAGATTATATAAAAAAATGATTAGATTTATCTATTTTCAGGGCAATTGATAAATGATGGATAGAAAAAGAAGATTTTAAGAAAAAAAGAAAAAAATTATACTTTTTTCTATAACTTTTTGTTTTCTATAATTTTATCAATAAGTCAGTATTTTAAGGCTTCTTCTGCCGTCATAAAGTTATCTCTATCACAATCTTTTTCTACTTGTTCTATTTCTTTTCAAGTATGTTTTGCCAAAATAGAGTATAATCTATGTCATGTTCTTGTGATATGTTCTGCTGCAAGTTTTATATCTGTTGCTTGTCATTCAGCTCATCATAAAGGTTGGTGAATCATTATTTCACTATGAGGCAAGGCATATCTTTTACCCTTTGTTCATCAAGCTAATATAATAGAACCCATTGATGCTGATAATCAAATAGATACAGTAGTAACTGGACATGATATATATTGCATAGTATCATAAATTGCTAAACCGGCTGTAACATGTCAACCTGGAGAATTTATATACATAGTAATTGGAGCTTTAGGATCCTGTTTCTGCAAAAATAGTAATTGAGCAATCACTGTATTAGCAATAGAGCTATCTATAGCATCTCATAAAAATATAATTCTATCTTCTAATAATCTAGAATAAATATCATAAGCCCTTTCCCCTGTTGGAGTTTTATCAATTACCGTTGGTATTAATGTAGAAGTAATAGTATTTTCTTTTTTTCATTTTATTTGCATATATTTTTGTTAATAATTATTTATATATATTTTATAATAAATTACTATTTACACAAACTAATAAACTAATTTTATGTTCATAAAATTATTTACAATTTATATTTTTAGTTTTTAAGATACTTAAATCTTTAAGGTTTTATTGCCACTATTTCTATTTCTACTAATGCTCATAATGGTAATTTTGACACTTCAACAGTGCTTCTTGCCGGTTTATGAGAAAAAAATCTTCAATAAATCTCATTTACTTTTGAGAAATTATCAATATTGTCTAAAAATATAGTTGTTTTAACTACATCTTCATATCATAAACCTGCTTCTTTCAAAACTTCTCACAGATTTAAACAAACTTGCTCTGTTTGACTTTCAATTCATCATCAAACTAATAACATTGTTAAAGGGTCTAAAGCAATTTGTCAAGAAGAATATAAAGTATTTCAAACAAATACTGCTTGAGAATATGGTCATATTGCTTTAGGCGCAAAATTTGTATCAATTTTTATCATATTTTTTATTATTTAATCAAATAAAACTATAGAAACATCTAAAAACCTCCAAATCTAGAAAAAAATAACCTTTTTGCTAATTTTTCCTTAAAAATTATCTAAAAAATCTAAATTTTTATTCTTACGAAGGAGTTTTTCATATGTCCCTATATTAATAAATCAAAGTATAAATCATCATTAGTTACATCCTTGTACTTAAATCATAATTTTTTCATATTTTTTTCTATTTTATTCCAATTATTTTTATTATTCGTTTTTAGTCAAATAAAAACTGGAGCAGTATTTTTTGCTGATTTTTTTAAATATTCAAATCTTTCAATATCATCTCATTCTCATAAAACCAATAAAAATTCTTTTAAAGCTCAGGGTCTTTGTGGAAAAGAAACTATAAAATACTTTTTTAATCATTCATATTTTAAACTTCTTTCTTTTAGTTCTGGCAATCTCTCAAAATCAAAATTACCTCAGCTAATAACTACAACAATATTTTTTTTCTTTTCTCACTTTTCTACTTTTAGATTAATATCTTTTAAAGCATCTGTTGAAAGAGCTCAAGCAGGTTCTACAACAATTCAATCTTCTTTTAAATAATCCAAAATCGTAGTACAAACTCTATTTTCAGGACACGAAATAATTTCTATTTGTTCTTCATTACATATCTCAAATGTTTTATCTCATTCTCTTTTAACTGCCGCTCAATCAACAAATATTTCAATAGTATCCAAGCTAATATTCTTTCATGCTTCTAAAGATTTCTTCATTCAACAAGCTCAACTTGGTTCTGCTCATATAATTTTAGTTTTTTTATTTAAGGCATTTTTAGCAGATATTATTCAAGAAATAAATCAACCTCATCATATAGGAGCAATTATATAATCTAATTCTCAGTTAGATTTAGATTTAAGAGAATAATCTTCAAATTGTTCAAAAATTTCTAATCAGACAGTAGATTGTCATTCAATTATTTTTTCATCATCAAAAGGATGGATGAAACTAGCTCATGTTTCTTTTTTAAATTTTAATGCATTTTTTAATGCTTCATCAAATGTATCTCAAACTAGTATTACAGTTACATATTTTCATCAAAATTGCTTAGTTTTATAAACTTTTTGTTCAGGTGTTGTTACTGGCATAAAAACAGTTCAATTTATCTTTAAATGCTCGCATGTAATAGCTACTCATTGGGCATGATTTCAGGCACTAGCACATACTACTCATGATTTTTGTTGTTTTTCTGTTAAATTATTTATCAAATTAAAAGCTCATCTTACTTTATAACTCCTAACTGCTTGCAAATCTTCCCTTTTCAAATAAATGTTTGCATTATATTCTTTTGATAATCTTTTAGAATATTCTAATGGAGTAGTTTTTATAAAATCTCCAAAGTTATGCTTCGCCTTTTTTATTTTTTCTATATTTATTTTTTTCATATTTTTATAGTTATATTTATAAAAAAACTCTTAGTTATCTAAGAGTTTTTTATGATTTTTAAATTAAAACAAAATCCTCTTAGATATATCTAAAAGTAATAATAATGCTTATTATAAAATCCATATTTCTTTTTTTTAAGTTTAATTATGTATTTTTACTATATTTCTATTTCAATAATTTGCAAATTTATTTATAGATTATTTCATAGTAAACACCTGAAAAACTCCAAATCTAGAAAAAAATAATATTTTTTGCTAATTTTTCGGATATTTTTTCCTATGAAAAGATATAAATAGAAAAATTTGCAAAAAAACTGTTAAAAAAACCTAAATTTTTATTCTTACGAAGGGGTTTTCAGATATTCCTAAAGAAATAAATTTAATTTAGCTAATGTATAGCATGAAATTGTTACTGGACAATTAATTAATCATGATTTTATATTTTCTTCAAATAATTCTTTATTAGACTTCATAACTTCCAAAAATTCAAAATCACCCAAATTATTTTCTCAAATTTCACAATCAAGAGCAACGAAATATTTTACTATGGTATCATCATAATTAGCGAAAATACTTTCTCATAAATAAAAAATATTATTACTAACACATCAAGTTTCTTCTTTCATTTCTTTTTTTGCATTATCTTCAAATGATATACCCTTTTCTTTTATCCCAAAAGGAAAGTTATATACAAAGTCCTCTATTCAGATTCTCCATTCTTTACAATAAACTATTTCTTTATTTTTAGTTATGGGAATAATCATTGTAGCAAATTTTTCTCAACTATGAGTAGTAGATGGATAAATACTAGAAACTCATAATTTATTCTTAACTTCCTTTAACAAAACTTTTCTCCAAGGATTCTCAAAAATTACTTTTTCACTAATTTTCTTAGGTTTATTCATATTTTTCATACTAATTATTTTAAGTGTTAATATTGTATATAATATTATAAGCTCTAAAATAATCAAGTATAAACTTGGCACTAAAAAATAATAATAAGACTTTTTTAGTAAATATTATATATTTAAAAAAATATTTATGCCTAGGTTAAAAATTTAATAAATCCAAAAGCAGTATAAATAGCTTTACAAAATAAAGATTATACATAAAATATCTAAACAATTTAATATTTTATAGTAAAAATTAAAAAAAAAATGAATGTAAGAACTAGATTTGCTCCGAGTCCTACTTGATATTTACATATTTGAAGTCTTAGAACTGTATTGTACAATTATTTATATGCAAAAAAAAATAATGGTAAATTTCTGTTAAGAATAGAAGATACCGATAGAACAAGATTGGTAGATGGTAGTGTGGAAAATATGCTTGATGTATTGGCTAGTGTTTGAATAATACCTGATGAATGACCTAATAACCCATGAAACTCTTGACCATATTTTCAATCAGAGAGATTAGAGATTTATAAAAAATATGCAAAAAAATTAATTGAAGATAATAAAGCATATTATTGTTTTTGTGATAAAAAAAGACTAGACGATTTAAGAAATGAGCAAACAGAGTTAAAATTACCAACTAAATATGACCAAAAATGTAGATTTTTAAGTGAAGATGAAATAGAAAATAATCTTAAGAATAATATTCCATATACTATAAGGTTAAAAGTTCAAAAAAATAAAAAAATAGTTTTTTTTGATACAGTAAAATGAAAAATTGAAGTTGATTCAAAAGATATTGATGATCAAGTATTAATGAAAACTGACTGATATCCTACTTATCATCTAGCCAATGTTGTTGATGATTATTTAATGAATATAACTGATGTAATTAGATGAGATGAATGGATTCCTTCAACTCCAAAACATATTATTATTTATGAGGCTTTCTGATGGAAAGTACCAAATTTTACTCATTTACCATTACTTCTAGATAAAAATAAAAAGAAACTTTCAAAAAGAACTTGAGATGTAAGTGTTGAATCATATTTAGAAAAATGATATCTTACTGAAGCAATAATAAATTATATAGCATTACTTTGATGGAATCCTAAAACAACAGAAGAATTTTTTAGCATTGAAGAATTAATTAATAGATTTGAAATAAAAAATGTAAATAAATCATGAGCCGTATTTGATATTGAAAGATTATGATTTTTTAGCTCTAAATATATTAATTGAATTGAAATTGATATACTTTTTTGAAAGCTGAAAAGTTATTTAGAAAAATATGATAAGCCTTTATTAGAAATAATAGAGAAATATGATGAAGATTATAATAAAAAAATACTTTCTGAAATAAAATCAAGAATGGAAAAATTATCAGATTATAAAGAATTAACTACTTTTTTCTATTCAGAAAGAAAAGAAATAGATAAAGATTTAATTATTAATCCGAAAATGAAAATAGATAGTCTTGATATGGTGAAAAATTGATTAATTTTAACTTTAGATATTTTAAACAACTCTGATATTGATATAAATAATCCAGAAAATATAAAAAATATATTTATTGAAAGAATAAAATTAGCAAATATGAAAAACGGTCAAGTATTATGGCCAGTAAGGGTTGCATTATCATGAGAACAATTTTCACCGTGAGCATTAGAACTTCTTTATATATTATGAAAAGAAAAGTCAATAGAAAGAATTGAAAAATGTTTGAAAGAATTATAAAAAAATGATATAATATTTATAATAATTAATTATTAATTAAAAGAAAATGAATTTTCAAGCTCTAAAATGAATGATAAACAATCTTATTAAAACTTTTAAATGTCCAGAATGTGATTCTAGTGTTTCTGAACAAAATGTAGAAATCATATGAGCTGCTTGATCAAATATTAATATTGATATTTGATGTCCTAAATGCCAAAAACATTCTATGGTAAGAGCAGAAGTTATGCCAATAGATTTTAAAAATCTTAATATAAATAAGAAAAATCTTAATTCTATTAAGGATAATTTAATGGGATTACAAAATAAAATTGAGCAAAGAAAAAAAAGTGAATCTATAAAAGATGAAGAAATAGTAAAATTAAATCAAAATTTAAAAAAACAAAAATTAAATGTTAAAGATCTACTTGAAACGTAATTATGGAATACAAAATATATAATTTAATAAGAAGAAAATTTAAGATCCCTTTTCTAATTAGAATAATCATTTCGTTAATATTGTTTTTATTATCTATAATACCAATATTGTTTCCTATATTTCCAGGTTCTTTATTTGTATGAATATTTATGCTTATAATTTCAATTTTATTATTCATTCCAGCTAATAAAATAAAATATCTTATAAAAATAAGAAAATGACTTTTTTATTTTTTTACTAATCTTAGAAAAGATTATATTATTAAACATAAAATTAATGATATCTATAACCATGTGAAATCTATTATTGAAAAAAGAAATGAAAGGAAAATTTTGAGATTAGAAAAAAAATTAAAAATTATGAAAAGTAAAAAAAATAAGTAATATACAATCATATTATTTATTTTTTTCTAATTTTATGTTAAAAAAAATTTGATTAATGTTATTAATATTTTTTGTTTTATACTTACTACTAGTTTTTAAAACACCTAGTACTGCTGATTTTATAGGTAACAAAAATTTTAATGATTTTATAAGAAGCTTTAAGTCTACATTAGAAGAATCATCTACAAATATCCCAACAAAATCTGAAATAGATGAAACATTAACAAAAACTTATAGTGGAGCAGTAAAATTAAAAGACAATATTAGTTCGGGAATCAAAAAAACCAAAGATACTATTGATACTGTCAGGTCTACCCTATCAGGTGCTGAGAGTAAATATAATGAAGCAAAAGAAAAAGTAAATGAAGTAAAAACTTTTATTGATGATTCTAGTAAAAAAATTGAAGATGTAAAAAACACTCTAAATGATCTTGAAAAAGTTGCAGATTGAATTAAATCAGTAGTCAACACTTGAGCAATAAACTAAAATCTTTTGACAAAATTATATTTTTCTACACTATATAAAAAATGTAATTTTATAAACTATAATTTTTCTATGAGTAAAGATTTAAACTTAAAAATTTATTGACTTACTACTGTTTGAGCTAAATGACAAGTTATTATTCCAAAAGAATTAAGAAATGATTTAAATGTGAAGGTTTGAGTAGAATTTAAAGTGTTTTTGGTTGAAAAAGTAGCCTTCTGAATTTTAGAAAAAAATAAAATAAAAAAACCAAAAAGTATTTTAGAATTAGAAAATTATTGAGATATAAATATTGGAACAAAATTTCAATTTGTTATACCTAGTAATATAAGAAAAAAGTTAAATATAAACCCATGAGATTCGCTCATTGTCATATGAAAATGATGAAAATGAATTTGATTTATAAAAAATGATAAAATTGAATATTTACTTGATTTTATAAAAAAACAAACTATGTAAAGTACCTTAATTATAGGTACTTTTTTATTTTTTAAGAAAATATTTGACTTTAAGTATGAAAAAGTATACAATGTACTAAAATATATACTTCTTAGTTTTAATAAACTAAAAGTTGATAAATTAGTTGAATAATCACATTTATTTTATGAAAAAAATATTATCTTTTTTAATTATTGTATTAATAATAAGCAGTTGTTCACATTCTGATAAGATTGTCCAAGAAAATAATAATATTAATGTTAAAAATGAAACTTTTGTAGTATGAGAAAAACAAAGTAATTATTTAAATGTCTACGGTAATATTCTTAATAATAATATTAAACAAGTTAATAGTCATATTAATGGTAGAATAGCAAGTCTTAATTGTGAAGTATGAAAAAGAGTAAATCCTAATACTCTAATAGCAAAAATTTTTCCTGATACCGATTGAATTAGTTACAAAAATAATTATATACAAATTAATACACTAAATGAACAACTTGCTAATCAGCAAAGTATAAAAAATTCTACATTATTAAGTTTTGATAGCCAGAGAAAGCAACTTGAATTAAAAAAGAATGATTTAAGCTCAACCCTAGAAAACCTTCAAAATAGTCTAAAAAACTTAGAAAATCAAAAAAAACTCACTTGAAATGATTTATCATTAAAACTTGATTCTATAAAAAAACAAATTAACACACTAAAAGAATCTAAAATATTACTTGAACAAAATAAAAAAGAAACCTTTGATGACATTTTAGACTCTATTGAGAATTTGAAATGACAAATATACAATACATCTACAAAAAGTTTAAATAGATTAGATGAAGTTTTCTGAGTTTCAAATGATAAAAAAGATTTAAATAATAAGTTTGAGAATTATCTTTGAGCAAAAAATCATAAATTAAAAAAGAAAGTTGAACATGATATTAGAAACTTTTTAAATATTAAATGAACTGGTTTAAGTGTTTATTCTGATAAAGAACTATCTAATTTAATAAAAAATCTTTCAAATACTTTAAAAGATGCTTCCAAAGTTATGAATGATTCTTTACCTAGTGCAATGACTTTTCCTGAAGCTATGGTAAATTGATTATATTTAGAGTTTTTATGATATTCGGATTGATTGCTTAAATATAAAGCAAATTTTGATAAACTAAGAAATGCATTAGTTACCTCATGACTAAGTTTTGATACAAAAATAAAAAAAATAGAAAGCGATTTAACAAGTTTGGAAACACAAAAAACAACTTTAGAAGATAACTGAACTCAAAATTCTGATTTAACCTTTGATAATAATATTAATAGTTTAAAAACAAAAATAAACTCTACTAAAACATCTTTAGAAAATCTTGATGAACAATTAAAAATTATTGCTGATACAAAAAACTCTACTATTAAACAAATAGATAGTCAAGCTAGTAAACTCCAAGATGCTATCTGAAAAACATCTGTAGTTTTAGCCTGAGAAGAGTTATATGCTGAAATAAACTGAACAATAAAACAATCAACTGTTAAAGAAGGTAATAATATAAGAGCATGAACTCCTATTTGTATTATAGTTCCAGATAACAACTCTTTAAAATTACAACTTTATTCCCCAAATATTTTAAAAGTATGAATGATCTTTGAGTATTTTAAGGATGGAAAATACTTTTGAACTTGATCTATTATTTCTGAATCTCCTGTAAAAAATAACTTAACACAAAATTATATATATGAATGAAAAATAAATTTTTCTAATTTCAGAGAATGAGATTATATTGATATAAAAGTTATTACAGATACAAAAGATAATGAGATATGGATTCCTTTAAACTTTATTTATCCAAAACTTGATTGATATTATGTTAATATTTTAAACTCTGATAAAACTGAAGTTAGAAAGGTAGAAGTTTGAAAAATGAATAACTGAGAAATCCAAATATTATCTTGATTGAAAGTATGAGATATTTTAGAATAATAAGTATTTAAAATATGATTATAAAATTAATTAAAAAAAAGTTAACTTTTTTATGGCTTATTATACTTTGCTGATTTACAATTTGAGCCTATAGTTTTTTAAGTATTCCTAAAGAAGATACACCAGCATTAGAATTACCAATGTTTGTGGTAAACACTATAAATTATTGATGAAGTCCAGAAATTATAGAAGTACAAATAACTAATAAACTAGAAGATGAATTTAAATCTATTTCATGAATAAAAAAAATAGAGTCTGTATCAAACTTTAACTTTTCAACTATTATTGCAACTTTTAATGATAATAAAGATATAGATGAAGCAAAATCAGATTTAAAAGACTCTATAGATGAAGTTTTACCTTACTTTCCAAAAAATACTGTAAGCCCTATAGTTAAGCAAATAAACCCCTCTGATTCCCCTATTTATTCATTTTGAATTAGCTCAAATAAAACTTCAAAAGATTTGTACGCTCTTACTAAAGACTTAGAAGATAGTTTAAAATGAATAGAATGAGTTTCTGAGATTTTAACAATCTGAAAACCAGATAAAAAAATAAGTGTTTACCTTGATTATGCTAAATTAAATCAATATTGAATTAATATTTCTCAAATATCAAAAATTTTATCTTGAATATTTATAAATCAATCTGTAGATAAAAAAGATATATGAGGAAATCTTTATAGTTATGAGATAATAACTTTCTCAAAAGATATAAATAAACTTTTAGATCAAATTAGAAATACTGATGTTTTAAACTTAAATTCACAAAGTATAAAAATTTGAGATATTGCATCAATATTTTTTGAAGAAATTTCTGAATCTGAATTATCATACATAATGAAATGAAATGATATTTTTAATACAGTTTCTTTTGATATAAAAATTACTCCTTGAAGTGATATTGAATCTATAATAAAAAATATTAAATCAAAAATCAATACTTGGGAAAAAAGTGTTTCTTGAATAAAAGTTTTTGAAACATATTCAAAAATGACAAAAATAAATAGTGTATATTGAACTTTTGTTTCAAATTTTCGGCAAACTTGAATTACTATATTAATAATATTATTTTTGTTTATTTGAGTAAGAATATCTCTTTGAGTAACTATTACCTTCCCTCTAGTTTATCTAATTACATTTATTATACTAAAATCTCTTTGATATACATTTAATTCTATTGTTTCATTTGCTCTTGTTTTAACTTTGTGAATTATGGTAGATAATTTAATTGTTATTACTGAATGAATAGTTAATGAATTCCATAACAATAAAAATATTAAATTCTGGCAAGCTGCATCAAATACTCTTGATAAGTATATGTGGTCTATTATACCATGAACACTTATTACTGTATTTATGTTTCTTCCTATAATGTTTATGTTATGATGAAATATATGACAGTTTATTTGACCATTAAGTATAACAATTGCTATTACTTTAATAACTTCTTTAGCTGTTTCAATATTATTATTACCTGTAATTTTGAATAAAATATTACCAAAAAATATTGAAGGAAGTAGTTGAGTATTAACAGCAATACTAAATAAAGTTTGAAAATGAATTTCAAACTTTACAAAAAAAATACTAAAATCAAAATTTAGATCATTTATGACAATTATAGTTTTTTGGGGAACATTATTTTTATCTATTTTCTTAATTTGAACATGAGTTATAAAAACAGATTTTATGCCAGCCACTGATAGGGATAATGTATTTATAAATATAAAGTACCCTCTAGGTTATTCTTTGAATAAAAATGCTATTTCAACTAATAAGATATTATATGAAATTAAAAAATACTTAGATAGTAAATATAAAAATGAAATTGAATATATCTATGTAAATATTTGAAATAATTACTCTACAAGTGCCATTTGAACTGCCTCAAATCCTACAGCAGATTTCCAAGCTTATTTAAATATAAAACTTACTCCATGAGATGATAGAGACCTAAAATCTTTTATTATTGGAGAAGATATACAAAATTATATAGATTCAACTATCAAAAAAAAGTTTAATTATATAAAAGATATATCTATAGTTCCATGAATGTCGGTTGGTTGATGAAAAGATGTTTGATTTTATATTATATGAGATGATGTAGAAAAAATAGCTTCTTATTTAGCAAAAATAAGACCTAGTATTGAAAAAATAGATTGAATATTTAATATTTATTCCAACTACGAATTTACTAATTGAAAAATTAGTTATAAACTTGATATAAATAAAGTCTTAAGAAACAAAATTCCTTTACCAGCACTAATACAATTATTTGCTTCTATTGAGAACTCAGATTATATACCAAATGGTTTAACTGTACATAATTTTACTGAATTTTGAGATGAGAATATACCACTAAAATTATATACAAAATATAATTGAAATGTAGAAGATATTAAAATCTGAAGTAATTTTGTTGCTAATGTAACAAAAGAAAGAGAATTAGAACCTGAATTAAAAAATATTCAACATATTGATTGAAAAATCCAATTATCAATTGATGCTGACAAAAGGTCAGATACTCCTCTAGGAGTAATCACAAAACAAATTGATAAAATAATAAATGATAACCCTTTGCCTGAATGACTTAAATTTAGATATAATTCTAATATAGAAGATAGCTCTTCCTCAAGTGCTGAATTATGATCTGCTCTATTGGTCTGAGTACTTTTGATGTTTTTTATTTTAGTATTAAAATTTAACTCATTTAAATACTCTATAATTATCTTATCTTCAACTTTTCTTTCGTTTATATGAGTTGTTTTCGCATTATGAATAATGTGAATTGCCTTCAGTTTTCCTGCTCAGTTATGATTATTTTGAGTAATATGAGTTTGAGTAAATAATGCAATATTATTTCTGGATTGATTTTTTTGAGTAAAAGACTTAGCTCTAAAGAAAGCTCTTTTAATAACAATTCAAAATAGGTTTGTTCCTATATTCTTGACTTCATCAACAACCATAGCATGACTTATTACTCTTGCATTAAAAGATGAGTTATGGTGAAGTTTAGCAATAGCATTTATATGAGGTTTGGTTTTAAATGTGTTTATGATACTTATTTACCTACCTGCTTTACTTTTTATTACCACAAAAAATAAATAAGTATTCCCTACTCCCCTCAATTATATCAAGCTGTAACTTTTCTTTCTTCAAATCTTTGATTATTTTTATTAAAATCTAGTTCTATATTTCAAATAGGTCAATTTCTATTTTTTCTTATAAAAATATCTGTTACTCATTTTTTCTCAGAGAACTCATCATAATAATCTTCTCTATACAACATCATCACAATATCTGCATCTTGTTCTATAGATCAAGATTCTCTTAAATCTGACATTATAGGTCTTTTATCTGGTCTAGATTCTACTCATCTAGATAACTGACTTAGGGCAATAATTGGAACATCTAATTCTCTAGCTAAAGATTTTATTCATCTACTAATTTCACTAACTTCTTGTACTCTATTTAAATTATTTCAATTAGACATTAATTGTAGATAATCAATAATAACTAAATCTAATCAACTTTCCATTTTAAGTCTTCTACATTTAGACTTAAAATCAAGTAAATTTCATCATGCACTATCATCAATATAAATATTAGCAGCTGAGAGCTTTTCCATTGCATCTCATATTTTAGCAAATTCTTCATCTTCTAATTCTCATTTTGATAATTTCCAGCTATCAATTCACATAGTACTAGCTATCATTCTATCTGTAAGCTGTTCTTTACTCATTTCTAATGAAAAAATAGCAACATTTTTATTATTAAATCAAATATTTTGTGCTAAATTCAATGCAAAAGCCGTTTTTCACATAGAAGGACGAGCTGCCAAAATTATCATATCTCATCATTTTACTCATCACATTGTATTATCTAATGATTCAAATCAGCTATAAAGTCTATGTAATTTTATAGAATCTGGATTTTCATGTATTTCTGCAAACTCTTCATATCTTCAAGTTAGTATTTCATTAATATGTACTAATTTATTTTTTATAAATATTTGTGTAACAGAAAATAATAATTTTTCAGCCTTTTCCAATAATACATTTACACTCTCTTCTTCATCATATCAAGAAGCTATTATCTCGTTTCATGTTCTTATTAACTTTCTAAGAACAGATTTATTTTTAACGATTACTGCATATTCATATATATTTGCAGTAGTTGGGACAATTTCTGTCAATTCAGTTAAGTATGTTATTCATCAAATTTTGTCTAAATACTTCCTATCATCTAACTTTTCCTTAACTGTAATTAAATCTATTGGACTATTATTTTTGTATAAATCATACATTACTTCATAAATTTTTGAGTTAGCTTCATCATAAAAATCTTCACTTACAAGCATATCTCATATTGTTATAAAACATTCTCTATCTATAAGTAAACTTCATAATACTGATTGTTCAGCTTCTATGGCTTTTGGAGGTACTTTTAACATATACAAATACTTATTAATAATAACTTAATATTAATTTACACTAAATAAAATAAAAGTAAATCTTAAAATTTTTATCTAGTTAATAAAATGTTAAAAAATAAAACAAAACTTTATAAAATTTTGTTTGAATTATAGATATAATTATGATAAAATAATAATTGTAATGAATGAAAATAAAAATTTTATATGACAAAAATATTAAAAAAATTATCAAATTATTTTCCATTTTTTAACTGGATAATAAAGCTAAAAGATAAAAAAGTTATTAAATCAGATTTAATAGCTTGAATAACTTTGGCTTTAGTTATGATTCCTCAGTCAATGGCATATGCTAGTATAGCTGGTTTACCGATATACATTTGACTATATACTGCATTTATTCCAACAATTATATGAGCATTATTTTGATCTTCTTGGCAAATGTCTACCTGACCTGTGACAATAATTTCTCTTATGACTGCTGCAACTTTAGAACCAATTGCGACATCATGAGTAGAGTGATATATTGTATATGCATCAATACTAGCAATGATAATATGATTTTTTTATATTTTTCTAGGTTTACTTAAATTATGAGTAATTGTAGATTTTTTGTCTCATCCAGTAATTATATGATTTACTAATTGAGTAGCAATAATAACAATAACATCTCAGCTAAAAAAAATATTTGGAATAACTGTTGAAAAGTGAAATAATTATTTAGATACTCTGCATAATACTTTTGAGTCAGCTATTAATTCAGCTCATGAACCAACTTTGATGATATGAATATGATCTGTTTTGGTGTTATTAATATTGGTAAATTTATTTCCAAAACTACCAAGAGTGTTAATTGTGTTAATTATATTTATAACAATATCAAAAGTCATAGATTTTGAAGGTTTATGATGAAATGTCGTATGAAAAATACCAGAATGATTACCAAATATTCATATACCAAAAATAAATATAGAAATAATATCTGATTTAATTCTCTCTGCTATAATTATAGCTTTGATTTGATTTACCGAAACAGTCGCTGTAGCAAAGGCATTAGCAACTAAAACCAAACAAAGAGTAAGTGCTAATAAAGAACTTTTATGACAATGATTTGCAAATATAGCATCAAGTTTATCCTGATGATATTGAGTAGCTTGATCTTTTTCAAGAAGTGCTGTTAATATAAGAGCTTGAGCAGTAACACCACTTTCTTCTATTATTTCATGAATTATGGTATGAATAACTTTATTATTTCTTACTCCTTTATTGTATCATTTACCTCAAGCAACTCTTGCTGCTATAATTATAGTAGCTGTATCTGCCTTGATAAAAGTAAAACCTATTATTAAAGCATATAATATACAAAAATCTGATGGAGTAATAGCATTTTTAACTTTTGTTTTAACTTTGATATTCTCACCAAATATAGAAAATTGACTAATAATTTGAGTAATGTTGTCATTACTTGTATTTGTATATAAGTCAATGAGACCAAGATTAGTTGAAGTAGGACTTTATAAAGATAATATATTTAGAGATACTGAAATTTTTTGATTGAAAAAAAGCCCTGATATAAGTGTATTTATGTTTGATGGTACTTTATTTTTTGCTAATGCTTGATATTTTGAATCTAAAATTCTAGAATTTATTTCATCAAAAGATAAAGTAAAAATAGTAATATTTGATATGCTTTGGCTAACTGATATTGATTCTTCTTGACAAGAGGTATTTGAAAATTTAATTAATAGACTTGAAAAATATGGTATTGAGGTTTATATATGTTCTTTAAGGGTAAAAGTTATACAAAAATTTATAAAAACTGGTTATATAAAAAAATTCTGAAAGAAAAAAATATTTGTAAAATTAAAAGATGTTATCAGTTATTTAGATGAAGAATATTGAGATGAAATAGATTTAAAACCCCTACTTAAATATTCCCCTGATAAAAATGTGGATGTTGATTTAGAGAAGTTTATTGTGAAAAAATTTGAAAAATGGGAAAGTAATTAATTTTTTTAGAAAGAATAAATAGTTTTGTGTAAATAGAAATTTAAATTTAGGGAGACTAAATAGTTTTGTGTAAATAGAAATTTCAGATACGAATAAAAGTATAAAAAATTACCTATTTACAGAGTTTTCTGAATACTCCTATTTTTTAAACTACTCTTAATATTTCTTCAATAGTTGTATATCATTTTATAGCTTTTAAAACTCAATCTTCTTTCATATTTATAAAATCAGAATCTTTAGCTTTTATAGTTATTTCTTTTGCAGAAGCTCAATCTCTGATAATCTCTCTAAGTTCATCATTTAGAGTTATAATTTCAAATATTCAAATTCTTCACTTATATCAACTATTATTACATTTTTCACATCATTTTCACCTAAATAACTTTATGTTTTTAAATGAAACAATATTCATTCAAGTTTCTTTCATCATTGTCTTTATCATTGCTATCTCTTGTACTGTTTTTTTCTTTTCCTCTTTACAGTATGGGCATATTTTTCTAACCAATCTTTGAGCAATTATAGTATCTAATGATGAAGCTAATATGTATGGATTAAGTCACATATTTATTATTCTATCCAAAGTTTCTACTGCACTTTTTGTGTGGAGTGTAGATAATACCAAATGTCATGTTAAAGAGGCAGATGTAGCTGTATTAAGAGTTTCTCTATCCCTTATCTCTCAAACCATAATTATATCTGGGTCTTGTCTTAGTAAGGCTTTTAATCAAGTTTGAAATGTAAAAGAATCTTTTTCATTTACTTCTGATTGAATTATTCATCATAATTCATATTCAATAGGATCTTCTAATGTTATAATCTTTTTTTCTCTAGTATTAAGTTTAGAAAGCAAGGTATAAAGAGTAGTTGTTTTTCATGATCAAGTAGGTCATGTAACCAAAATCATACCATTTCTCTTACTAATTGCCTTATCTATCATTCTTTTAGTTATCCAAAAAAATCATAACTCATCAAAATCAATAATTGCTTTATTAGAATCTAATAATCTAGAAACAATATTTTCTCAATATTTTAATCTACTATGTTATAATTATTCCTATTAGGAGGCGAGATGAGAATAATAGGTATAGATCCAGGTTATGCGATATTGGGATATGGTATTGTAGACAAGGTTGGAAATAACTTTAAACCCGTTAAATACGGGGCGATTACCACAGAAGCAGGGCTAAGTCCAGATGTGCGATTGAAAAAAATATATGATGAACTGATGGAAGTCATCGCTGA
>PDTW01000007.1 GCA_002749055.1 Candidatus Altimarinota bacterium
TAGCTAGTTTATTCAGTCTAATTTTCATTTTTTTTCTTCCTTGTTAATTAAATAGTGCATTAATTATAGGAAAAGTTAGTTATTTTCCAAATTCTTTTTTGTTAATTTTGTATATAACACAAAATTAATATCTAAAACTATCTAATTTTCACTTATTTTGTAATTCTTGTAATTCTTTTGGTATATCTGGAATTAATTTATTTTCTGATAAATTTATAACTTTTAAATTTTGTAATTGTCATAACTCTTTAGGTATTTTTCAAGATAAATTGTTATCATTTAATAAAAGAGATTTTAATTTATCCAAATTTCATAATTCTTTTGGTATTTTTCAGGATAATCTTTTTCATGATAAGTCAATGAATTTTAGATTAATAAGTTTTCATAATTCTTTTGGTATTTCTAAATTTTTATCGTGTAAAAATCTAGGACTAATTTTTCTTATTTTACACCAATATTTAATATCTCAATTATAGCTTCATTCAAAAAAGTTATTTAATATAATTACATCATTAGAATTTAGATTAGTACATTCTTCAAATGTAAGCTTATTGTATACTTTATAAATAGTTTTTGGGAAAACAACTAAAGATATTACAATAGTTGATATAACTATAAGAAATATAACTAGAGATTTTCTTATTTTGATTTTCATTTTTTTTCTTCCTTGTTAATTAAATAGTGCATTAATTATAGGAAAAGTTAGTTATTTTCCAAATTCTTTTTATTGTCTATATTAAAGTACATTATTATAAATATTAGTATTAATAAGTATAAAACTTCAAAATATGAACTTAATGGTCAGAAATCAAATTTTAGTAAAGCAAAATCTAATTCTCAAAAGAAATTAACTATAAACATATCGTATTTTAGTAGTATCCAGTCAAAAAATCCAATAAATATTCAAAGACCAGGTAATATCATGTATAATATAATTGATAAAAATCATAACAGCATTGCAATAGGGATAGACCAAGTTATAGCTATATTTGCAATTGGGGATAAAAGTGATATTTGTCAAAAATTAAATATCATCATAGGTAGAGTAAAACTTAGTGACGCTAGTGTTAAAACAAAAGCTTCTTTTATAGCGAAAGTTGAAGGTAAGAAATAAAATATTTTTCAGAAAAAATTTTGAGTATATATTATTCATAAAACTGCTAAGAAACTTAAATGTAAACTAATATCATAATTTATAGCTAATGGTGATATTATAGTCATAATCATTGCAGTAAATAAAATTATGGATAAATTGTTAGTTTTTCTTCAAGATATCACTATATAATATCAAACTAATCACATAATAGAAGCTCTTATAACAGGTGCATTATCTCATACAAGAAATGTAAAAAAAGATATAAATATGGTTATTGCTATTATTCTTATTATGAATGGGAAATATTTTAAAATAAAACCTAAAAATATAATTAGTATTGTTATATTAAAACCACTTACAGCGATGAAATGAGTTAATCATGAATTATTAAAGTTTGTTTTTAATTCTTTAGGTATATTTTCTCTAGCTCATATTAATATTCATCAGAGAAATATAGCTTCCTGCTTAGGATAAATTTCTTTTATTATAGACAATATTTTTTGTCTAGTTTCAAGTGTCCACTTTGTAAGTAAATTGACTTCTTTTTTCCCTGCTCTTTCAAACGAATTTACGTAAGACTTGAAGTAAATATTTTTTGACAACATATAATTTTTATATTCAAAATGTCAAAAATCTTTAAATTTATATATTTTTACTTTTGTTTTTATTATATCTCATTTATTTAAATCAAAATTAAAGGGGACTATAATTATAGAATATATATTTTTATTAATATGTTTATCGTTAATTTTTTTTACTTTTGCAATATATTCTTTTTCAAAATCTTTGACCTTATGTAACTCTAAAATTTCAAAGTTTGTATCATTTTTATTAAAAATATATTTATCTAATATTTTTTCTTTTTCATTAATTTTATCTAAGCTAAAAAATGATAAAGTTATTCATATAATAAATCAAATACTTACAATTATTATAAATAAAAAATATTTTTTTATGTAAATATATAGATTAAAAAAAAGTATTATTCATATTAATAATACCATTAAAGAAGATAAATAACTTATAAGTAAATTATTTATAAAAACTCAAAGTAATAATGAGATTGTAAAAAAATCAAATAATTTATTTTTTGAAAGCATTTAGAATAAATTTTTTAAATGAATTTTCATCATTTTCTTTAAAAATGAGATATAATTGTTTAACACAAAATCAAATCAAAATTATAGAGAAAAACTGGGTAAAGGTTAATCATAAAAAGTTTTTTAATATATCATGTTTTCAACTAAAAAAATCAAAAATTAGAAATATACAAGAAACAGATATTAATCACATATATCAAATTAATCATTTGATATGAATAAACATTGATAAAATATATAATGTTGAAAAAATAATAAAGAAACTTATTGAATAAATTATCGCTAAAGGAAATATTTCTATTCAGTTAGATATGGGTGAGAATGGGTGCTTATAGGTTATTTCTATTCATAAATTTGTTTCAATTCAGTATACTTGTCATCATAATAGTGCTCAAATAAATCATATTGAAAGTATAAAAATAAAAGAAATACTTAATCAGTCTACATATTTTATAAATTTTTCTTTTTTTAATTTTAAATTTATTATAAATACTATCAAAAATCATATAACTGCTCATACTAGAGAAAAATTGTAATCACTCATTATAAAAAATCCATAAGCATCTTTTATATACATTAAGTTATTGAATTGTGATATTATGTAAAATAATCTTGAAAAAATAAAAATTGATAAGAAATACCAAACAATATCCTTTATAAAAAAGTATGAATTATATCAAAATCTTTCTGAAAGTTTTTTTATCATCCATATAAATGAAAAAAAACATATCGTTAAAGTTATTCAAAATGAATAAATAATAAATCAACTAAATGGTTCAAAAACAGGATACACTTTTTATTTATGTTAGAATTTAATTTATTGTATTTTATATTTTATTTAAAAAAAAGCAAAAATTCTTTTTTGCTTTTTTAACATCTTCATAGATATTCCTTTGTTCTTGTGTCAATTTTTATATTTTCTCAAATTTTTATGAAAAGAGGTACTTGTACTACTAATCATGTTGACATAGTTGCTGGTTTTTTACCACCAGTAGCTGTATCTCATTTTTCTCAAGGGGGAGTATCTATCACTTTTAATATAACACTTGGTTCTAGATTTATATTTATTGGAGTTCAATTAAATTCTTGTAAACTAACTTTATCTCAATCATTTAAAAATAGTTCAGATCATCATAAAGATTCTTTTGATAACTCAACTTGTTCATAAGTACTTTGATTCATAAAATAATAATTTATTCAATCATTGTATAGATAATCATAACTATTAGTTTCAATATCTGCTGGTTCAAATTTGTCATTATCAGAAAAAGTTTTAGAAATATTAGATCAATTTATTAAATTTTTTGCTTTAATATTTATAATACTTCATCATCTACCCATAACTTTTTGAGCATAACTAAGAACTTCATATGGACTTCATTCCATTATAAATTTTTTTCAAACTTTTAAATCATTTCAAGAGTACATAAAAAATTTTATTAAATATTATTATTTTGCGTATTCTATAACTCTCATTTCTCTTATTAAGTTTACTTTTACTTCTCAAGGATATGAAAGGTTCTCTTGTATTTCATCAGCAATGTCTTTTGCCATTTCTTGTGCTTTTAAATCAGTTATATTGTTAGCATCAACAAAAACTCTAACTTCTCTACCGGCACTTAAAGCATATGCTTTATTAACTCAACTAAAACTTTGAACTAATGCTTCCATTTCTTGAACTCTCTTTAAATATTGTTCAATTGCCTCTCTTCTCGCTCATGGTCTAACAGAACTTATAGCATCAGCCACTTGTACTATTGCTGCTTCTAAACTTATTTCAAATTGTTCTCAATGATGATTTTCTATCATATCTACAATTTCTTTTTGTAATCAATATTTTCTTGCTAATTTTCATCATAATTCTGGGTGAGTTCATTCTATTTCTTGATCTAATGCTTTTCAAATATCATGTAAAAGAGCTCATATTTTTACTAATTTTGAATTGGCTCACAAATCTTTTGCAATAGATTCAGCTATTAATGCAGTTTCTTTAGAGTGTTTTAATATATTTTGTCAATAACTAGTTCTAAACCTTAGTTTACCGATAATAGGTATTATTTCATCAGGGATGTCTGCTATATTTAATTCTTCTAGAATTTTTGTTCATAATTCTTTTAATAGTATTTCTGCTTCATTCTCTGTTGCTTCAACTACTTCTTCAATTCTAGCTGGTTGAATTCTTCAATCTTCAATTAATTTTTCTAGTGATTTTTTAGCAATATATCTTTTATATAAATCAAAAGCTGAAATAAAAACAGTATCTGGAGTATCATCTATTATAAGAGCAACTCAAGTCATTTTTTCGAAAGTTGTAATATTTCTTCATTCTTTACCAATAAGTTTTCATTTTATTTCATCACTAGGAATTTCTATTAATGTTGTAGTAACTTCACTCGTAACATCAGAAGCATATTGTTGAATAGACTTTAAAATTATTTCTCTTGCTAAATCTTTCTTTTTATTTTCAAGAGATTTTTTATGTTTTTTTATAATATTTAGAGCATCATCTTCATATTTTTCAGATATTTCTTCAAGAAAAAGTTTTTTTGCTTGTTTTTCTGATAATTTAGATAATTCTGACAATTTATTATCTAATTCTTCTTTTTTCTTTTTAAGTTTTTCTTTTTTTTCAATTAGTTCGTTCTCTTTTTGAGCTATTGTTTCAGAAAAATCATTTTCTTTTTGAAATAACTTTTCTTGTTTTAGTTCAATTTCTTCTAATTTTTTTTCTATTTTTTCTTCTCTCTCTAAAACTCTTTCTTCAATTTTTTCAGCTTTATTTATAATTTGAGAGCTTTCTTTTTTTGCTTCTGAAACAAGATTTTTTGAGTTATTAATAGCTTCTTTTATAATTTTTTCCTTTCTTTCTTCAGCATCTTTTATTATTTTATCAGATTTTGAAGCAGCATTATTATTTTTTCTATTTTCCCATATGAAAAATAAAACTACAGATAGAGCCATTCAAAAAATGACTCATATAAACATATATATTAGCATTTTTGTTTTAGTTATTTAATTATTATTTTTTCCCACTCTTTAGTCATAAATATAGATTATTATTAATCATATTAATAATGCGAAAATTTTTGAATAAGTGATGGGAAGAGTATTTTTTTTAATTTAAACTAAAATATAATTTTTAGTTTATTTTACTTATAACTTATTATTTACCAAGATAAAAAATCTTAGCATACTTATATTATATTTATTTTGAAATAAATCAAAATATTAATTTTTTTTGTAAAATAAATATAGTTTTTATAAGTTATATTTTAGTTTATTTAATTCTATAACTTTTTTTCATATTACTATTTTGGGAGTTACATTGTCTTTGTCATTTCATTCAAAGAAAAAATCATTAGTAATATTAGATTCTTGTATTATTTTTTCTAAATCTTTTTCAATTTTTTTTATTATACCTATTTTTTCTAAAACATCATAGACTCTTAAGACGGCTTCTTTATTATCAAAATCAGTCATTCTAATTATTTGTTCTATTCTTTCTCATTTAGCTTCAAAAGTTAAGTTTCAAATATACTTTATATCATATTTTTTTGGATCTGACTTGTTTTTTAGATCAAAGACTTTTAAGTTATTTTTTTCTTCAGTATTAATATTTTCTTTTGAAAAATTATCAATCAGATAATCCATAAGTTTATCTATTCATTCTCTAGTTGCCGAAGAAATCATAAATATTTTTTTGTTTTTATACTTTTTTTTGAATTCAGAAAAAATAAAATCTTTCATTTCAGTGTCAAGTAAATCACTTTTAGATAAAATTATTATTTCCTCTTTTTCTCATAATTTATCAGAAAAAAGTTTCAGTTCATTTTTTATATCTAAATAATCTTGGAAAATATTTTCTAGTTTACCTAGATCTAGTAAGTGTAATAGTATTCATGTTCTTTCAATGTGTTTTAAAAAAGTAATTCAAAGTCATTTTCAATTACTTGCTCAAGGAATAAGTCATGGAACATCTTCCAAAATTAAGGATTTTCATTTGTAGTCAAGCACTCCTAAATTTGGTGTTAATGTTGTGAAGGGATAATCTCAAATTTTTGGTTTTACATTAGTTACTTTTGATATAAAAGTTGATTTTCATGCTGATGGAAGTCATATTATACCAATATCAGCAACAAGTTTTAATTGAAGAAGTAAATTTTTTTCTTCACAAATATCTCATAATTCTGCAAATGCAGGAGCTTGTCTTACACTAGAACAAAAGTGAGCATTTCAAAATCATCATTTTCCTCATTTTGCAATTAAAAGTTTAAGTCCTTTTTTATCTAAATCTGCTAAAATCTCATTATTTTCAGCATTTTTTACTATAGTTCAAACAGGAACTTTTAAAACTAAATCTTCAGCATTTTCTCAGTGCATTTGATTTGTTCCTCATTTTTCTCAATTTTTTGCTTTGAGAATCTTTTTGTGTCTGTATTCAGAAAGGGTGTTTATATTTTCATCAGTTTGTATATATACATCTCATCATTTTCATCAGTCTCATCACCGTGGTCATCATTTTGGTATATATTTTTCTCTTCTCCAACTAACGATTCAATCTCATCATTTTCATGAAATAACTTTTATCTTAACTTCATCTATAAACATTTTTTAAGTTTAATTTATATTTTTTGCATTATACAAATAAAAAACCAGAGTCAAAATTTAATTTACTTTGGTTTTTTTAATTTTTAATGATTTTATTATTTGGTGTCAGTAGGTGGAGTTGAACCACCGACCTCGGGGTTATGAATCCCGCGCTCTAACCGCCTGAGCTATACTGACAGAAAAAGTGAGAATGAGAAATTACAGATAATAACTACTCAGTTCTCACTTTATTTTTATTTTTTGGTTGCGGAGGTTGGAATTGAACCAACGGTCTTCGGGTTATGAGCCCGACGAGATACCACTTCTCCACTCCGCGAGATTTAAAATGGTACGACTACGGAGAATCGAACTCCGGTTACTTGGATGAAAACCAAGTGTCCTAACCACTAGACGATAGTCGCACATAACATATTTAAATTGCTAAAACATTATATTTATTTCGAAAAATAGTCAAATTTTTTTATGATTATGTCCCAATTATTATATAAATAGTCAAAATCAAAGTATACAAAAAATTTGATTATTTTTAATTTTAGTTATCCTGATATTATATATGAATATTTTTAATTTTATATAATTTTTTATATGTATACCTTAACAAGGCAAGAAGTTGCAGATGAATTATGAATTTCTACTAGAAGTATAGATAGATATATAAAATCATGAAAATTAAGATCTAAAAAACAATGAAAGATAGTTTATGTTAATAATAAAGATGTAGAAAATTTAAAGTCCTCTTGAAATAATTATCAAGAAGTAATAGTTCCAAAAAAGAAAAAAATGAAAGAAGAAATAGTTATTAAAAAAAATGAAAAAGATTCTTTTTGATTAGAATCTGTTTATATTGATTTGAGGGAGCAAATTAAAGAAAAAGATGAGTTAATTCAAAAGCTTTCTTTGAGTTTATGAAAATCTGAAGAAATAATAAAAAATTCAATTTCCCTTATAGATTATAAAAAATCACAATTCCTTTTAGAAGAATCAAAGTGATATTTATCAAAAGAAATTGAATCTTTACAAGAAGAGAAAGAAGTTTTATTAAAAGAGCTTAAATATGAAAAAAGTTCTAATGTTATTTTAATTATATTTACAGTGCTATTGTTTATAGTAGCAATAATAATTTGGTTTGTCCAGATTTAATTTTTTCTGCCCTTATAGTTCAATGGATAGAACAAGCCCCTCCTAAGGGTTAGATGTAGGTTCGATTCCTGCTGGGGGTACCATATCGGATTTTCAACTAAAATCTCATCTTTTTGAGATTTTTTTTTAGAGGTGCTAATATGAATATGAGTCGTTTTTAAATGATAATAACCACTCTTTAAAAGCCTCAACAGTCTCTCATTGTATTATAAAACTACTTTTCAATTCTTTTTTACTTTATTATTAATAAATAAGATAACTATGACTAAAGAATCTAATAATCTATTTAAAAATAAAATAGTTCAAGGTTATCAGCTTAATACAGGCTCTGAATTAACAAATGATATATTGACTCTAAATCCTATACTCTCTGGTGTTGGAGGAACGACTTGGATTTTTGAATCTCCTAAAAAAGAATTGATTATTTTGAGTTTTTACTGGGGTGTAAGACCAGGCGAAATACCAAAAGTGTCTAAAAAATATAGAATATCTGATGGAGAGGTAAGTTCATTGATAAATATAGATGTAGAATATATATATCATGCTTTTAAAGATGATACTTTAGAGAGTAGTTGGACTCATTTGAAAGGTTCTTTGGATGAAAATATTGAAATTGATATTAGACGAAAATATCCTTATATGACAAATATACGAAATACTGAACTTGTTAACTTATTAGACAAGTATAGGGTGAAAATTGAGAACGAAATACATTAAGTACAACAATGTTTATAAGTAATTGGGGCGAAAGTGATAAAAAATAAAATTTTACAAATTAAAAAATAATCTTAAAATGTTAGTAAGATTATTTTTTGTTTATAATAATTCTTGTTTAAAATTAATATAATATTATGAAAATATTAAAAATTTTATTAGTAATGATAGTATCATTATTATTGTTTTCTTGTTCAGATAAAAATCTGGAAGAAGATTTTCAGGTTAAAAAAGATACTTGATTTAAATCATGAAATAGTATTTTTAATAATTATAAAAAAACAAAACCAAAAGAAGTTGTTTATTTAGAAAACAAATCTAATACTTGAAAGGAAAAAGTTGAATATATAAAAGATAAAATGGAGCATGAAAAAGAAGTTTTTAAGGATAGAAATGTCTTAAATAGGTCTTTAGATGCTACATTGGATTATTTGGATAAAGAAAAAAAGTTATCAAAGAAAAAAAATAATTCTAACAATGATAAAAAAGATTCACAAAACCTAAAAGTTGAAGATTTAGATAAATCTGATAATAAAAAAGAGATTGAAGATACAAAAGTTTTGGTTGAAGAATTAATAGAAGAACAAATAGAAGGTTCTATGGAAAAAGCTTATTATGAATGAGAACTTGAAAAAGTAGAAGAAAATTATGAAAAGGCAATTGATAAATTTAAAGAAGCATTTGAGGCTTCTGATAATGATGAAGATAGGGCTCAGGCATTGGCTTGAGAAGCATCAGTTTATGAAGAAATGTGAAATGATGAACAGGCAGAAGAAACTTATGAAGAAGCATTAGGCTATGATGAAGATAATGTTGATGCTAATATATGAGATGCAAAATATGATATAGATGATAATTTGTTAGATGAAGCAGAAGAAAATCTAGAGAATATAGATACAGACAATATCCAAAATGAGCAAGCTATAGAAGTAGAGGTTTTAAGATCTCTTATTAATACTTTGAAGTGAGAATATAAAGAATCAGATAAGACATTACTTAATGCAATAGAAAATTATTGAGAGCATATTGATATTTATATGTTATTAATTCAAAATAATTACTTTTTTTCTTTATTTTATTTTATGAATGCTTCATGATTGCCTATTGATCAAACAGCCGATATTTTAGAAACTTATAAAGCTAATTGACTAAACTATTATAATAAAGCAATTTCTTTAGATCCAAATAGGGTATATTCTTATTTTTATTATGGTGCTTCAAAATATTTATTATGAGATAAAGATTCTTGAATGAATTATATTAATCAGTGAGCTTCTCTTATTGATAATGATAGTTCTTTAAATACACAAGAAAAAAAGGATGAGTTTTTGGATTATGTTGATGTTATAAGAAAAATAAATACTTATAATACAACTTTTGATTACACTCCTGAGCAATTTGATGTTATAATTCAGGAGAAAAAATGAATTTTTGAAAAATTTTATAGAATGATTGATGAGGATAGACTAAAATTACTAACTGTAGATTTTGAGCATTAGTTTTTCAGATGTTTCTTTATTAGAAAAGTAGACAATTTTTTAAAATTGTCTACTTTTCTAATAATCTTTTTATTGGTTTATAGCTTAATCTATGGATTCAAGTTATATCTTTTTTTGTTTTTAAAAATTCTGAATGTTTTTTTGTTCAATATCATTTATGATTTTCTATCCCTAAATTTGGGTATATATAGGAATAAGTGTCCATAATTTTATCTCTGAAAACTTTGGCTATTATTGAAGCGGCTCAAATTTCAATTATTTTTCAATCTCATCATATTATGTAACCAGGTTTATTTTTTAATTCGCAAAAATCATAATTATCTTTTCAGTCTATTAAAACTTTATCAATTTTTTGTTCATCAATTTTTCTAAGTAATTCTATTAATGCTCTTCTCATAGCTTCTTTATTTGCATTTTTAATATTTATATCATCAATTACAAAATTATCAACAACTCATAATCAAAAAAATACTTGAGGTTTTTCTAAAGTACTTAATTTTATTAATTCATTAAATATCTTCTCTCTGTTTTTTTTATTTATTTTTTTACTATCTTTTATTTTTGATAAAAAATAATTATCGGGAAGATTATTAGGGTTAAAACATAGAGCTACTGCTACTACTGGTCCAAGCCATGGTCATCTTCCAGCTTCATCTATTCATATTACATATTTATTATTATTTTTTTTACTCATATTTTGACTTTCAAAAAATATATTTTTCATATAATAGTTATAAATAACAAATAAACAATAATTATTATAGAATAATGGAAATAAAAGTATTTTGATGTAAAGTGAATAAATATTATACTAATAAATGGTTAAATTCATCTTATTTGTTTGGTAAAACTGGTGTCTTTGTGGCTAGCTGTGTTGTTACTGACAAAGCAAAAAGAAAATGGCTTAAATTTGTTAGAGACATAATAGAGAAAGAGAATTTTAATAAAAATGAAGATAAAGTTTTTATTAGTTGATGTTGAGCATTTAAGTCTTGAAAAGCTCAAGAAGATTTTTTTGAGGTTTATCCAGAATTAAAAAAATATGAGAGTTTTATTGTGATTTTGTGAGAAGATCCAGATGATAATTCTTTAGATATAAAGAAAAAAGAAAAAATCCCTATTTTTTCAGAATCAAAAATATCTAATTTTAAGTTGAAAAATATATATACTAAAAAATTTGTTTTAATTCAATGATGATGTGATAGCTTTTGTACCTTTTGTCTTACAGTTATAAAAAGGGGAAGGCATTTTTTTAGATCAAAAGAAGATATATTAGAAGAAATATTAGAATTTGAAAAAAATTGATGAAAAGAAGTTGTTTTAACATGAGTAAATCTTTCTGCTTGGTGATTAAAAACTACAAATGATATAAAAAACTCTAGATTTTCTGAGTTAATTGAATATTTAGTTTTAAATACAAAAATACCTAGAATAAGGATAAGTTCTCTTTGACCTGAATTTATTGACGATAAATGTTTAGAAGTTTTTAAAAATGAGAGAATTTATCCTCATTTCCATTATTCAGTTCAATCTTGAAGTTCAAGTGTTTTAAAATCAATGAAAAGACATTATGACGGAGAATATATAAAAAGATTATTAAAAAAGACTAAGTTAATAAAAAGGCATGATTTAGTCTCTGTTAGTATTTGAGCTGATATAATTGTTTGATTTCCATGAGAAACAGAAAAAGATTTTTTAGAAACACTAAATTTAATAAAAGAAGTTCCTGTAACTAAACTGCATGCATTTCCATTTTCAGCTCATGATATGTGAGAAAGTGTTCCTGCCTGAAGTTATGAAAATCAAATAAGTGAAAAAGTAAAAAAAGATAGAATGGAGAGAATTTTGGAATTGTGAGATATAGTTAGAAAAGATTTTATTAATTCTCAAAGATGAAAAGAATTCAAAGTTCTTATAGAAAATGTGAGATGAGATAAATGGAAATGATGGACCCAAAATTATATAGAATGCAATCAAGATAATTTTTTGATAAAAAGTTGAATTAATAAAAGAAATGAGATAGTAACTTGAATACTAAAATAGAGTTTTATTTTTAAATTTATTAGATGTTTTATTTTATAATAATAGTTGGAGTATTTTTAGATTTATTGTCTAAATTTGTTGCAAAAGTATATTTACAAGATAAGTTAAATATTTTTTGAGATTATTTGTATTTTGAATATTTTGAAAATACTTGAATAGCTTTTTCAATTCAAATACCTTCTTTTTTTCTAAAAATAATAACTATTTCTTTGATTATTTTAATTTTTTATTATTATAATAAGGAAATAAAGATTGATTCAAATAAATGATTTAGTAATTTATTAAGCATTTCTTTTGGTTTGATTTTGGCTTGAGCAATATGAAATGCCTATGAAAGAATTTTTAATGAAAAAGTAGTTGATTTTATATGAATAAAGCATTTTTCAGTTTTTAATTTAGCAGATAGTTTTATTTTTATTTGAGCATTGTTTTATTTATTTATACTTTATAAAAATAATAAATTATGAGTTTTTGACCAAACAAAATAACTATTCAAGAAATTGCTATAAATTCGCTCGGTAGTTTAATAGCTTGACTTATTTGAAGTATAGTTATTGCAATAATTGTTTTCTTTTTATCAAATGTAATAGATATAGTTTGAGAATTTAATAAAGCTGAAAGAGCTTGAACAAATGTAAACACAATATTACCCTTAGTTTTATCCTTGATAACCTTAATTTGAACTTCTATAACAGTATTTCTGACTTACTATTTATTAACTATTACAAGTTCACAAAAGTATAGAAAAAGTATAGTTATAATTTGACAAATAGCATTTTTTTCTTTACTTTTATATATTTTTGTAACTCCTGTTTATATATTTTTGGGTTTTAAATCTCATGAATATATAATGCATGTTTTTTTATTTCATACTATTGTTTTAGCTTTTTGAACTAGTTTAATATTGGAACTTTTGAATAATTATAGATATGTTTTAATTTGAATTTATTGAAGTTTTGTTTGACTTTTTTTTAGCACCTTTGTAACAATTATGATTTTTTCATCTTTTACTAGTTGATATGCAAAACTTATATCTTTAGTTATAATTTTGCCTTTAATAAATGTAATGATGACATTATTTAAGCAACTTTTTGAATTTTTGTATTATCATTATTGTAAATATACTTCTTTTGATCAATTATGAGATATTTTTTATCAGATAGAATTCCGAGAAAAAGAATCTTTAAGAGAAGAAATAGAAAAAAATATATAATTTATAATAAAAAAAATGATTGATATAGTAAAACAAATAATAGCTTTCTACCTTAAGAATAATAGAGAGCCACAAATTGAAGATATAGAAATTAAGGATACTCATTTATTAAATGAAGCTTGAGCAGTTTTTGTCACAATTTATAGTAAGTGAGAAATTAGATGAGCTGCATGAAATGTAAAAGAAATAGATGCTTCAATTTTCCATGAATTAGTTAAAAATACTATATTTGCTATTTCAAAAGATGAAAGATTTGAACCTTTAACTTTAAAAGAATCCTTGTCTATTGTTGTTAGAGTGGATTTGATAAAAGATAGAAAAGTTTTGCAAGAATGAGAGTTAAAAAAAGTAGATCCTATTAAATATTGAATTATAGTCATAAAAAAAGATTATTGAAAATTGGCAGTTATTTTGCCAAATATCAATCCATTAATTATGAATGGTTCTGATTATCCTAAATTTTTGTCTTTTAAATTATGAGAAGATTTTAAAGAAAAAGAATATATAGTTTACAGAATAGAAACAGAGATTGAAAAAGATTATTAGGAAATTTTAATCTAAAATCTTGAATAAAAAGAAAAAATAAGTATAAATAAATATATTTTATAAAAATTATTAAATAAGAAATGTCAGAAAGTAATGAAAATTCAAATATAGGAGAGGAAAACAAAAATCAAACTGAATTAGAAATTGAGAAAGGAATTGTTTATAGTTGAGATAAAGATAGAAGTATAAAAAAAGAAATGGAAGTATGTTATTTAGATTATGCTATGAGTGTAATTGTAAATAGGGCTTTACCAGATATTAGAGATTGATTTAAACCTGTACATAGAAGAATTCTTTATTCTATGCACGAGCAATGATTAAGAGCTTCATCTAAATATAGAAAATCAGCTACAGTTGTTTGACATGTTCTTTGAAGTTATCATCCACATGGTGATAGTTCTGTTTATGGTGCTATGGTTAGAATGGCTCAAGATTTTTCTTTGAGATATCCATTAGTTAATGGTCAATGAAATTTTTGATCTATGGATTGAGATAATCCAGCAGCATATAGGTATACTGAGGCTAAAATGACTAAATTAGCTGAGTATATGTTATCTGATATTGAAAAAGAGACAGTTGATTTTAGAGATAATTTTGATACTACAAAACAAGAGCCTACTGTTATGCCAACTCGTATTCCTAACTTGCTTATGAATTGAGTTGTTGGTATAGCTGTAGGTATGGCAACAAATATTCCTCCTCATAATTTGGTAGAGTTAATAGATGCAATTCAATTTTTATTGAAAGTTGAATGAGAAGAAGATATAACTGTTGAGGATTTAATGCAATATGTTAAATGACCAGATTTTCCTACATGATGAATTGTTTATGATAAAGAAGCTTTATTGACTGCTTATTCAACTTGAAGGTGATCTGTTATTGTTAGATGAAGAGCTGATATAGAACAAGATAAAAAATGAAGAAATATTATACGTATTTCTGAAATACCATTTCAATTAAATAAATCTTCTTTGGTAGAAAAAATTTGAGAATTGGTTAGAGATAAAAAAATAGTTTGAATTTCTGCTTTAAGAGATGAATCTAATAAGGATTGAGTTAGAATAATAATTGAAATGAAAAAAGATGCATTTCCTAAAAAAATTCTTAATCAATTGTATAAATTAACTCAACTTCAAACAAGTTTTGGCTACAATATGATTGCTTTGTGAGATAGGTGAACTCAACCAAAATTGTTTAATTTGAAAGAAGTATTAGAGGACTTTATTGTTCATAGAAAAGAAGTTGTTGAGAGAAGAACAAAATATGAACTAAAAATAGCTGAAGCTAGAGCTCATATTTTGGAATGACTTAAAAAAGCTCTTGATCATATTAATGAAATTATTAAAATAATTAAATGATCTGAAACCAAAGAAAATGCTAGGGATAATTTGATTGAAAAATTTGAATTTTCAACTCTTCAAGCAGATGCTATCCTTGAAATGAAATTAAGTAAGCTTGCTTGACTTGAAAGAAAGAAAATTGAAGACGAATTAAATGAGAAATTGATTCTAATTAGTGATTTGAAAGATATATTAGCAAAACCAGAAAGAATAGTTTCAATAATTATTGAAGAATTAGACTATATAAAAGAGACTTTTGGTGATAATAGAAAAACTGAAGTAAATTTATGAAAGGTATGAGAATTTAATCCAAAAGATACAATTCCAAATGAAGAAGTGATGATACTTTTCACAAAAAATAGTTACATAAAAAGGCTTAAAGCCTCATCATTTAGAACTCAAAGAAGATGATGAAAATGAGTATCTACTTGAACTAAAGAAAATGATGAAGTTAAATTAATTATTCCTACTTCTAATCATAATGATTTATTTTTCTTTACATCAAAAGGTAGAGTTTTTACTATGCCTTCATATGAAATACCTGAGACAACAAGAATTGCTAAATGACAACCTATTATAAATCTTTTATGATTACAAAAGGATGAAGAAATATCTGCTATATTGGATATAACTAAAGAAAAAAACAAATATTTATTTTTTGTTTCAAAGTTTTGAATAGTAAAAAAACTTGCTATGTCTGATATAAAAAATATAAGAACTAATTGACTTAAGGTTGTTTGAGTTAAAGAATGAGATAGTTTAATGTGGGTAAAAACAACAACATGAGAAGATAATATTTTTATAGCTACGAAAGAATGAAAAGCTATTCAATTTTCAGAAAAAGATGTTAGACCAATGGGTAGAGCTGCTTCTTGAGTTAGATGAATTAAACTAAAAGAAGATGATAAAGTTATTGAAGTGGCAATTGTATGAAAAGATAATAAATTTGTTTTGATAGTTACAGAAAAAGGTATGTGAAAGGTCTCAAGTATTGAAGAATACAGAAATCAAAAAAGATGATGAACTTGAGTTAAGGCTATGGCAGTTACTAAAAAAACAGGGAAATTAATATCTGCTAAAATGCTTAGAGAAGAAGACAGAAAAGAATCAGATATAATACTTATTTCTAAATTAGGTCAAACTATTAGAATACCATTAAAGTGAATAAGAAATACATCTAGAGTTACTCAATGAGTTATTTTAACTAAAATTAAAACATTGTGAGATGAATTTGTGAGAGCTTCTATTGTTGCTGAAGAAGAAATAGAGGAATAATTTTGTAAAAAAAAGAATTATTTTTTAAAAAAATATTATGAAATCTAAGTCATGATTTACATTTGTCGAGTTAGTAACTGTTATATCAATATTGGCTATTTTGTTTATGATTTGATTTCTAGGTTTTACTTCATATTTATCTTGAACAAGAGATAGTAATAGATTATCACAAATTGTATTATTAAATAATTGAATTAGATTATATTGAACTCAGAAACAATTACCTTTACCTGAGGATTCTGTAACAATATCATTATCATGAAAAACTATATCCCATCAATGATATATTTGAAATAAAATTTTGTCTCTTATTGATTTTCAAGAGTGATGAGTGGATCCAAAAGATAAAAATTTCTTTTCTTATTATGTTACAAAAAATAGGAAATATTTTCAAATATTGATGTTTATGGAAGAATCTTGAGCTAATTTAGATGAATCAAGAATAGATTTAGTAAAAAATACATATGCAAAGATTATTGATTATAGCAAAAGAATAAGGATGGTTTATTGAGATAAACTTTGAATATTAACTCAGGCTAATACAAATAAGCCTATCCAAGAACTAGATAATCTTGTTGCCTCTTGATTAGATATTTGAACTACCAATGATTATTATACGTCAAGTATAGCAAATGATGATTCAATAACTTGAACCTGATTTATTCTTGGTAAATTGGGAGAAGTTGCTTATTTTGGTTGAAAATGATGTACAGCAAAAACTTGAATAATATCTTGTACATGAGAAGTTTGAGGTTGAACTCTGGTTTGAGGTTGATGATGATGAACTTGACCTTGATGAGGTCCTGTTGTAGAAGATTTTGAGGTAGAACTTTATAATTGATGAAGAAGGTGGAAAGATTGAAATTTAGCATCTAGTTGTTATAAATATAAGAATCCTAATTCTTGATATAAATATGCATGAGATGTTTGAGATTGAATATATTGGATAGAACCTGTTCCTTGAGTTTCAATGAGAGTTTATTGTAATATGACAATAGATAATTGATGATGGACTTTGTTGTTTAATAGGAGAAAAGATCCTGATAATATAGAATCTTGTTGAGCTAATTTAAATGAATTCTTCCGAGATGAATGCTGAACTGTAGATTCTATTTGAGAAACAGATAGTTATTCTATATGAAGAGATAATAGATTAAAAATATCACAATCAGAATACTTACTTGTTCAGTATTTAAATTGAGTACTAGATAGTGATGATGCTTATATTATGAGGTATTCTTGAGATTTATTTCCTGATAGTCTCGTTAATGATATATCTATAGATAGGGTTTGTGATATAAATAATTCAAATTGTGATTTAAGTGATGTTTATTGGAAATATTTATGAGATTCATTTTATTCTCAATGAAATTGTATAAATACATATGTAGCAGTTCCTAGTTATTTTTGATGAAATTATTGACTTTGTCATAATTGAATCACTACTAGTTACTTTTCATCAAGTTTTTTTTGAAACAGAGATCAATATAATGAAACTAAAGTTTGGTGAGATTGAAGCTTATGAAATTCAGATGATTATCAAGAAAGAATTTTTATAAGATAAGTTTAATATATATGAAATTAACAAAAAAAGGTTTTACAATAGTAGAATTAATAGTTGTAATAGTTATATTATGAATACTATCTACACTTTGATTTGTTTCATTTTCATGATATTCATCATGAGTAAGAGATGCTAATAGAATAGCACAAATTAATTGAATTAGTAGTTCATTATCAGTTTATAATATTAAAAACTTTTTACCACTTCCAGATGATTATATATTACTAGAAGTTAATTGAAAAGATATAGCTTATCAGTGATTTGCATGAAAGGAACTTTTAGAAGAAATTGATTATAAAAAGTGATGAAAAGATCCAAAAGATGATAAATATTACACTTATTATATAACTAAATCAAGAAAAGATTTTCAATTATTAGCTTTTTTAAGTAAACAAAGAGAACTCTCAAATACTAAATTTTTAAGTACTGCTTATTCTGATTGAATTGATTATTCTAATAGAATTCCTTATGTTGAGTGAAAAAGATTATGAGTATTACTTCAATCACATACAAATTTACCAATTCAAGAAATAGATTCATTACAATCTGTTAAAAAGTTAGATTTATGATTAACTTCAGATAATTATAAAGCTGTATTAAAAAACTGAGATATAGTTGAATGAGATAGTTCAGTTTTATCTAATTTAAAAATATCTGCTTTAGCTTGATGAAAATGATGTAGCTGAAAAACTTGAAATATAGTTTGTGATTGGTCTTCTCCTGATATTCCAAATAACACAATAGTTTGAAATGATACAATATGAAGAACTTGGTCAGGTTGATTAATGGCTAGTTATTGTGATGATTATAGGCATCCAGTTTCATGATATGAATATTCTTGAGATATTTGAGATTGAATATATTGGATAGATCCAGCAAATGATTGAGTTTGATTTAAAGTTCTTTGTGATATGACTAGTGATTGATGATGATGGACTTATACAACTATGTTAGCTGATACCACTACAAAAAACTTATTTGATACTTGAAATTCTGATAAAGTAACTAGTATTTCATCTGGAATTTCAACAAAGTGAAATATTGCAACTATATGGTTGGATGATGAAGATAAAGATATAATGTTAGTATGTAAAACAACTAGTATAGATCATTCAAATTATGAAATACCATTTTTTATATATTGATTTCAAAAAGTAGATATATGAAATTTAACAAAACAGCATAAAGTAGGTCCTCCTCCATCAGGTAGTTCAGTTTGATCTGGTACAGTTCATCTATCAAGTTCTTTAAGTTGAAAATGGAATTGAAATACTTTTGCTTTGAATACTAATTTCTGAGATTCTTCTTTAACAGAAAGCTATTATATAAGTAAGTTATGAGTTCCATGAGAATGAGGTTATTTATTTATGCTTAGATGAAGTATGCAAATGGCATTATATCCTTCAGCTGCTTTAGAATGACCATGTAGAAAAGCTCCTGATTCTTTAGAAAATTTAAATAGTGCTAATTATTGTATGACTGCAATTAGGTAAAAAAATAATTCCAAAATTTTTGGAATTATTTTTTTATCTAAAATTGATTATTTAGTTTTAGCTTACTTTGATAAAACATTCTACTGCTTTTTACTCAAAATCTTTGGGCTGCAATTCTGTCAATACCCATTCAAAATGCAAATCAACTATATATTTTTGGATCAATTCAACAGTATTTCAAAACTTTAGGGTGGACCATTCAAGCTCAAAGTAATTCTACCCAACCCGTTCAAGAACACATTTTACACTCCTTGTTTTTTTGTTTGCATATTTGACAGCTAATATCTATTTCGGCACTTGGTTCTGTAAAAGGAAATATACTTGGTCTGAATCTTAAAATAGTTTTTTCTCATAAAAGTTTCTTCATTACTGTTTCTAAAGTCCATTTCAAATCTCAAAAAGTAACTCACTTTCATACCATTAATCATTCTAGTTGATAAAAATTAGATGTATGTCTTGCATCTTCTTGTTCATACCTAAAAACTCTTCAAGGAACTATTATTTTTATTGGTAAGTCTCATTTTAACATTGTTCTTACTTGTACTGGAGAAGTATGAGTTCTTAATAAGACTTTTTCTTGATTATTTCTCTTTTTGTTTATATTGTCTGATATCCAAAATGTATCCCATACATCACGAGCTGGGTGTTCAGCTGGGATATTTAATTTGTCAAAATTTATTTCTTCTGTTTCAATTTGAGGTCAATCTTCAATTTTGAATCACAAAGAAATAAATATATCTTCTAATATTTCAGATGTAATGCTAATTGGGTGTTTATGTCATTTATTTTTTATTGGAAACTCTAATGTAACATCTATTTTTTCCTTTTCTTCTAATATTTTATATTTTAACTTCTCTAAATAAATAATTTTTTCTTTTATTTTCTCTTCAATTTTGTTTTTAATTTTATTTGCTTCTAATCAAATAAGTTTTTTTTCTTCTACACTTAAATCTTTTATTCATTTCAATATTTTTTTCAATTCTCCATTTTTTCATATATATTTATTTTCTAATTCTTTTAGTTCTATCTCATTATTTATTGATTTTAATTTTTCTAAAAAATCTTTTTCTATTTTTATTAAATTTTTTTTCATTCTTATTTTTTTATTAGATGTTAACTGGCTTTCTGAACTATTAGCCAATAAATAATATATAAAAAGATAAATAAATCAAGCAAAATTTAATAAAATGTATTTTTCTTTTGACAAAAGCTTTATTTTTTATAAAATGACCTGGCTTTTTATAAAAAAATGATTTTTATAAAGAAAAAAAAGAGGTTAAGTTAAACTCTCAATGTTTATTATTTTTATAATAATAATAAATTGAAAAGTTTAACCTCTAACTATTATTTTGTTTAAAAATAAACTTAGGTTATGGCTTGAATAATATCTACGAAATTAGAGATGACAAGAGTTGTTAAGGAAGATAAGTTTATTCCAGTTACTTTATTAAAAGTTCCTGAATTAATGGTAGTTTGATTTAAAACTACTCCTAAAGATGGTTATGAGGCTATAATAGTCTGAATTTTGAAAAAGAAAAAGGAATGAGTTTTGAAAAAATGAAAAAATACTCTGTCAAAAAATGAATTTTCTACTATTAGAGAATTTAGATTAAATGAATGAGAATCTGATAAGTTTAAAGTTTGAGATGTTTTGAGTTTAGATTTATTAACTGATGTAAGAGAAGTTAGAATAGAATCTTACTCAAAATGAAAATGATTTACTTGAGCAATGAAAAAACATAATTTTCATTGATGACCAGCTTGACATGGTTCAAAGTTTCATAGAGCTCTTGGTTCTATTGGTAACAGAAAGCCTACAAGAACTCATAAATGAAAAAAAATGCACTGACATCATTGAGATGTTAAGGTTGTTGTTAAAACTCCTTTAGAAATAGTAAATAAAGACATGTGAGTGATTGGTGTTAGAGGTCCAGTTCCATGAGGAAGAAATTCTCTAGTAAATATAATTTTTTAGTTAATAATAAAGACTAATGAAAGTTAATGTATTGGATCAAAAATGAAAAGAAGTATGAACTGTAGAATTAGATAAGTCTATATTTGGACTTGAATTTAATCAGTGATTAGTTCATAGAGCTCTTGTTTATCAATTAGCAAATGCGAGAACAAATGTTGCTCACACAAAAACTAGATGAGAAAGAAAGGGTTCTACTAGAAAAATTTATAGACAAAAAGGTACAGGTAGAGCAAGAATGGGTTCAAATAGGTCTCCTATAAGAAAGAAGTGAGGTATTGTATTTGGTCCTAGAAATAATCAAAATTTTTCTTTGTCTATGAATAGAAAAGAAAGAAGAAAAGCTTTGTTTTGTGTTTTGTCAGAGAAATTTAGAAATAAAGAATTAGTTATTGTTAATGATATAAAGTTAAAAGAGATAAAAACTAAGTCTATGGTTGAAATTTTTAACAAAATTCCATATGAAAAGAACTCTTTACTTGTTATGCCTTCTTCTAATGAAGCTATAGAAAAATCTTCTTCTAATTTGCCTTATGTAAAAAGTATAGTTGTTAATTACTTAAATATTAAGGATTTGTTGAAGTATAAAACCTTGGTTTTATTGGAGTGATCTTTGGATTATGTGAATAGTTTGTTAAAATAGTTTATTAATTTTTTGTATAAGATGAGACTTTATAAAGTTTTGAAAAAACCTATAGTTACAGAAAAAACATCTCTTATGGAAATGAAAACAAATACATATGTTTGTCAAATTTCAAGTGATGCTACTAAAATAGATATAAAAAAAGCTATTTTAGAAATATATAAGGTTGAGGTTTCTAGTGTTAATATTGTAAATACTAGATTGAAAGTTAAACAGTGAAGGAAATGAGCTCAGATTAAAAAGAGAGCGTTTAAGAAAGCGTATATAACTCTTAAAAATAAAACGGATAAAATAGATTTTTCTGTTTTTAAATAATATATTTTATTAATATTTGTTACAGTGGGAATTAAAAAATTTAAACCTACAACTCCTGGTAGAAGATGAATGACAAGTAGTACTTTTGAAGAAATTACTACAAAAAAACCATACAAGCCACTTACTGTTAATTTAAAAAAACATGCTTGAAGAAATAGTTCTTGAAGATTAACAATAAGACATCAGTGAGGTTGACATTCTCAGAAATACAGAATTATTGATTTTTTCGGAGTTGATAAAAAATGAATTGAGGCTAAGGTTGAAACTATTGAGTACGATCCATATAGATCTGCTTTGATATCGTTAGTTTGTTATAAAGATTGAGAGAGAAGATATATAATTGCTCATAAAGATATAAAGGTATGAGATAAAATTATTACTGATGAGAAAACTCCATTAAATCCTTGAAATAGAATGCAAGTATGAAATATTCCTACTTGACTTAGTGTTTATAATTTAGAAATAATAGTTTGAGCTTGAGCTTCTTCTATTAGATCTGCTGGTTCATTTGGTGTTGTTGTTTCTCAAGAGTGAGAATATTCTCAAATAAAAATGCCATCTTGAGAAGTTAGATTTGTTAATAAGTCTTGTTATGCAACTTTGTGACAAGTTTCTAATATAGATTATAATCAAATAGTTGTATGAAAGGCTTGAAGATCTAGATGGATGTGAAAAAGACCTGCTGTTCGTTGAAAGGCTATGAATCCTGTAGATCATCCACATTGAGGATGAGAAGGTCGTTCTCCAATTTGAATGAAAGCTCCTAAAACTCCTTGGTGAATGCCAGCTCTTTGATATAAAACTAGAAGTAGAAGAAAAAATACTTCTAGGTGGATATTGAAAACTAGAAAAGGTAAATTGATGGTTTAATTAAAAAATAAATATAATTTATAATTTATAATTTTAAAAAATGACAAGAAGTCTAAAAAAAGGACCTTATATAGATTTGAAGCTTTTAAAGAAAGTTGAAAAAATGAATGAGTCTTGAAAAAAAACAGTAATTAAAACTTGGTCAAGAGCTTGTACTGTTATTCCAGATTTTGTATGACATACTTTTGGAGTTCATAATGGTAAGAGTCATGTTCCTATTTTTATTACTGAAGATATGGTAGGTCATAAATTATGAGAATTTTCTATGACTAGAACATTTAAATGACATTCTTGAAATAAATAATAATTAATAACTTTTAAAAACTATGAAAGCTAAAGGTAAGAACCTTAGAATTTCTCCAAAAAAATTAAGAGTTGTTGCTGAAGTGATTAGATGAAAAGATAGTCAAGAAGCATTAAACTTTTTAAAATTTGCTCCTAAAAAAGGTGCTAATCTTTTGTATAAGATTTTGTTTTCAGCTGTAAAAAATGCCGAGAAAAATGATTCTCAAAAACCAGAGACTTTATTTATAAGTAGTCTTGTAATTAATAAAGGTGTTGTTTATAAAAGATGAAATCCGGTTTCTAGATGAAGAATGCATCCAATATTAAAAAGGACTTCTAATGTTAATTTAGAATTACAAGTTAAATAATTTTAACTTTTTAAAAAATAGTTAGTTTATAATTTATCAAAAATCACATATGTGACATAAAGTAAATCCAATAGCTTTTAGAATACCGTATATAAAAACTTGGAAATCTGCGTGGTATGCTAATAAAAAATCTTATAAAGCTTCTCTATGATTAGATATAAGAGCAAGAGAGTATCTTCTTAAGGAATTAACTTGAATTCCTGTTTGAGATATTCTAGTTTCAAAAGATGAAAATGTAATGACTATTGTTGTATATACAATAAAAATTTCATTAGTTCTTGGTAAATCATGAGAAAATGCTGAAAGAATCCAAAAAGTATTATCTAATAAATTATGATTTAAGGTTGTTCTTGAGGTTAGAGAAATAAAAAAACCAGATCTTAATGCAAAAATAGTATCATTTTTGATTTCTAATCAAATTGAGAAAAGAATGCCGTATAAGAGAGCTATAAAGCAAGCTATTCAAAAAAGTATGGAGAAATGAGCTAAATGAATAAAAGTAAAAGTTGGTTGAAGATTAAATTGAGCTGAGATAGCTAGAAAAGAAACATTTAAAGATTGAAATATTCCTACTCAAACTATAAGATCTGATATAGATTATTATTCAGGAAGAGCAGAGACTATTTATTGAACAATATGATTAAAAGTTTGGATTTATAAATGAGATATTTTTAAAAAATAAACTTGACTAATAAAAGTTTTTTATATAATAATTAAGATATTTAAAGATGTTACAACCTAAGAAAACTAAATATAGAAAAACCCATAGAGGTAGGTTGAAAGGTAAAGCATTAAAAGGATCGACTTTATCTTTTTGAGACTATGCTTTGAAAGCTTCTACTAGAGGTTATATAACTTCTAGACAAATAGAGTCAGCAAGAAGAGCTATGATAAGAGCTATAAAGAGATGATGAAAAATCTGGATTAGAATATTTCCAGATAAAGCATATACTCAAAAACCTTTAGAAGTTCCAATGGGTTGAGGTAAATGATCTGTTGAAATGTATAGAGCACCAGTAAAACCAGGAAGAATTCTGTTTGAAATAACATGAGTTGAATCTGAAGTTGCTAGGGAGGCTTTTAGGCTTGCTTCGTACAAGTTACCTGTAAAAACTAAAATATTAGTCTAATTTTGAAAAAATATGAAAGAATTAAAAGATTTGAAACTAAAAAAAATTACAGATTTAGCTTCTATGTCTAAGGATGAATTAAAAATAGAACTTAAAGAAGTTCAAAAGAAAAATTTTGCTTTAAAAATGAAGTTAGAGCAAAAAGAATTAAAACAAACACATCTTATTAAATTTTTAAGAAGGTATATAGCTAGAATTAAGACAATTTCTTCAAAGAATGATTTTAATATAGGATAATTTATTTTAAAATAATAAAGTAGATAAATGAGAACAAAAAGAGGTATAGTTACAAGTGCTAAAATGGATAAAACAATAGTTGTATCTGTTTATACTTATAAAAATGACCCAAAATATAAGAAAAGGTATAGAATTACGAAAAAGTTTTATGCTCAAGATAAAGATAATTCTTGTGTTGAGTGAGATCTAGTTGTTATTAAAGAAGTAAAGCCTTTATCTAAAACTAAGAGATGGGATTTGTTAGAAAAAGTTAGTTAATATATAGATTTTAAAAAAATATTTTATGATACAAACAGAATCAAGGTTAGCGGTTGCTGATAACTCTTGAGCAAAAGAAGTTTTATGTATTAAGGTACTATGATGATCTCATAGAAGATATGCTTCTATATGAGATGTTATAATTTGTACAGTAAAAAAAGCTTCTCCAGATTGAACAATAAAAAAGAAAAAAGTTGTTAGAGCTGTAGTTGTAAGAACAGTAAAAGAAATTAAAAGAACAGATTGAAGTTATGTTAGATTTGATGAAAATGCATGTGTTATAATTGATGATAATTGAATTCCAAAATGAACTCGTATTTTTTGACCTGTTGCTAGAGAATTAAAAACTAAAGGATATCAAAAAATTGTAAGTTTGGCACCAGAAGTTATATAATAATTAATAATATACTTATGAAAATAAGAAAATCAGATAAGGTTGTAGTTCTTTCTTGAAAAGAAAAAGATAGATGAGTAAAGACCACTGTTGAGAAAGTTTTAACAAAAGACAATAAGTTATTGTTAAAATGAGTAAATATTGTTACTAGACATGTGAAAAAACAATGAACAAACCCAGGTCAAATTCTAAAAATAGAAAAGCCTATTGATAGTTCTAATGTTATGCTTGTTTGTCCATTCACTAATAAACCAACAAGAGTGTGATATGTTTTTGTAGAAGAGAAATGAAAAACTAAAAAGTTTAGATTTTCAAAAAAGGCTCTTGCTGAAAAATGATGAGAGGCTAAAGACTATATAATAAAATAGATTTATTTATTTAAAAGATGTAAATGCAACTTAAAGAAAAATACATAAAAGAAATTGTACCATCTTTGAAGAAGAAATTATGAAAAAATAATATAATGGAAATTCCAAAGTTAGAAAAAGTTGTTCTAAATATGTGAATATGAACTTATATTAGAAATTGAAATAAAGATTTTTCTTCATTGAAGGAACATTTATCTTTGATTGCAGGACAAGCTCCTATTGTTATAAAATCTAGGAAATCAATTTCTAATTTTAAGTTAAGAGCTTGAATGCCAGTTTGAATGTCTGTAACTCTTAGATGAGATAAGATGTATGATTTTATTGATAAACTTGTAAATATCGTATTGCCAAGGGTGAGAGATTTTAGATGAGTTAGTAAGAAATGATTTGATAAACAATGAAATTATAATTTTTGAATAAAGGAACATACTATATTTTTGGAAGTTCCTCAGACAGATGTTGTTAAGACTCACTGATTACAGATTACAGTTAAAACAACAGCAAATTCAAAAGAAGAATGAAGAGAATTGTTAAGTGAATTAGGTTTTCCTTTTTCTAAATAAGATTTTAATTTTTAATTAGGTATAAATGGCTAGAAAGTCAAAAATTGCTAAAGCAAATAAATTAAAAAAGCAATTTCTACAGGCTGTTGTTGATGGTAGAAAACCAAAGTTTGCTACAAAAGTGTTTAATTGTTGTAAAATTTGCTGAAGAACTAGATGATATCTAGGAAGATTTGATGTATGTAGAATATGTTTTAGAGAAAAAGCTAATGCATGAGAATTACCAGGTGTTAGAAAGTCTAGTTGGTAGGAAGAAATAAAACTAAAAATTTAATTATTAATTTTATTGTTATGATAATAGATCCAATCGGAGATTTATTAACAAGAATTAGGAATGCATATATAGCTAGATTAGCTGTAATTGAGTTACCTTATTCTAAGATTAAAGAAGGAATCTTGAAAATACTAAAAAAGAATAAATACTTGTTAGATTACGAAGTAATTGAAATAGATAATAAAAAGTCTTTAAAAGTTTCTTTGAATAATGTTAAGGTAACTAAATATATACCTACATTAAAAAGAATAAGTAGACCAGGACAAAGAATTTATATTTGATCTAATGATATTAAAAAGTCTAGAAATGGTTCTTGAATTTATATTATATCTACTCCTAAATGAGTGATAACTTGATATGAAGCAAGAAGCCTAAATGTTTGATGAGAATTACTTTGTGAAGTTTATTAAAATTATATAGATTTTAATTTAAAAGATGGATTTTAATTTCATCATTTCCAGTTTACCTTTTGTTAATAAATAAAGATGTCAAGAATTTGAAAAATGCCAATAAACCTTTCTGATAAGGTTGAAGTAAAGATAGAAAATAATAATATAAGCATTAAATGACCATTATGAAGTTTGTCTTTTGATTATTCTTCTAATGTAGAAGTAGTTAAAGAAGATAATATTATTGTTGTAAAATGTTTAAATAAAGAAGCTAATTCATTATGGTGAACAACTAGGTCAGTTATAAATAATATGGTTATTGGTGTTACTGAATGATATAAAAAAGCTTTAGAAATTAATTGAGTTTGATATAAATTTGACTTACAATGAAATAAGTTAATACTTAGTATTTGATATTCACATAAAGTTGAAATGCAGGCCCCTGAATGATTAAAGTTAGAATTAGATGATAAAGCTAAAAATATTTTGTATGTTTCTTGAATTGATAAGCAGTTAGTTTGACAATTTGCATCTAAAATTAAATCTAAAAAGAAACCAGAACCATATAAATGAAAATGAATAAAATATGTTTGAGAAAATATTAGAAGAAAGGCTTGAAAAACAGGTTCTAAGTAAAAATAGTTAGAAAATTTTAATATTATTATACTAAATCTAAATTATGTTAGATAAAATAAAGAAAAGATTAAGAAGAAAGGCTAAAATTAAGGCTAGAATTGTTTGAACTTCTGCTAGACCTAGATTAGCTGTATATAGAAGTAATGCATCAATATATGCTCAAATCATAGATGATGTAACTTGAAAGACATTATGTTCTTCTTCTGATTTAAAGATAAAAAAATGAACAAAATCTGAAAAGGCAAAGGAAGTATGAGTTGATTTAGCAAAAAAAGCTAAAGATTTAAAAATTACTGATGTTGTTTTTGATAGAGGTTGATTTATTTATCATTGAAGAGTAAAGGCTTTAGCTGATTCAGCTAGAGAGTGATGACTAAAATTTTAATTATATTTATTAAATATTTGTAATATGGCTTTTTCTGATAGAAAAGATAATAAATGATGAAAGTTTAAGAGACCTAAGAAAGAATTTAAGGAAGAACTTTTGGCAATAGATAGAGTAACTAGAGTTACTGCTTGAGGTAGACAACTTAGATTCAGAGTTGTTATGGTTGTTTGAGATTGAAAGTGAAGAGTTGCTTTATGAACATGAAAATCTTGAGAAGTAGTTGATGCTATTTCTAAAGCTGTAGCTGATGCTAAAAAAAGATTGACTAATGTAAAAATAGTTGCTTGAACAGTTCCTTATAATGTTGAAGCAAAATTTAAAGCAGCTAAAGTTATGGTACATCCTGCTTCTGACTGAACGTGAATTATTGCATGATGAGCTATAAGAAAAGTATTTATGGCAGCTTGATATAAAGATGTTTTAGCAAAAAGATATGGGTCAACTAACTTGATTAATAATGCTAAAGCAACAATAAAAGCTTTGACTTCTTTTAAAAACTAAAAATAAGAAAAAATGATTACTTTAAATAATATAAAGTCTAACCAAGGTTCTAGAAAAAAATCTAAAAGATTATGAAGATGAAATGGTTCAGGAAAATGAACTTATTGTTGAAGATGAATGAATGGTCAAAATTGTAGATCTGGTTGAGGTGTACCTCAATGGTTTGAATGAGGTCAAACTCCATTATTCAGGAGAATGCCTAAATTAAAATGATTTTCAAATGCAATGTTCAAAACTGAATATAGTGTTATAAATTTATCTGATATAGAAAAATTAGCAGAGAAATGAATTACAGAAATTAATAAACAGGTATTATTGGAAAATAGGGTTGTTAGAAAAAAAACTCTTTGAATTAAATTATTATGAAATTGAGAGCTAAAATCAAAAGTTGAAATTACTGTTGATAAGGCTTCTGAAACTGCTTCAAAAGCTATTTTAAAAGCTTGAGGAAAAATAGAAATTATTTAATTATATAAAAGCCTAAGCTAAATTTAAGTTTGGGTTTTTTCATTAAATATAATAGAGTATATTAATATTATTACAAAAATTATGTTAAAAAGTTTAAAATCTGTTTTTGAAATAAAAAGCTTAAGAAAAAAAATTATAGCAACACTTTTATTGGTTGTTGTATATAGATTTTTATCTGTAATACCTATTCCTGGTGTTAATACTGATGGCCTACAAGCTATTATGGAACAACAAGGTTGATTGGCTTTTTTTAGTGCTCTTATGTGAGGATGATTAGAAAGATTTTCCATTATTCTAATGTGACTTTCTCCATATATCAATGCCATGATTATACTTCAATTACTATGAGTAATAGTACCGAAGATATGAGATATGCAGAAAGAATGAGAAGCATGACAAAGAAAAATAACAAGAATGACAAGATGGTTAACTTTGCCACTAGCTTTTGTTCAGAGTTATTGAATGATAGTGCTTTTAAATACTCTTGCAGGATGATCTATAATAGATTCTAGTAATGTATCTGTTATGTTAATGGCTATGCTTATAGCTACAACTTGAACAATTTTCCTTATGTGGATTTGAGAAGTTATGACAGAGTATGGTATTGGTAATGGTATAAGTGTTATTATTACTGCTTGAGTTTTGGCTTGAGTACCAAGTGTTATAATGACTCATATTAATAATAACGATTATTCATTACTAGCTTTATTATTTTTCGCAACTTTAATAATTATTTATATAATCATTAAATTTACAGAATGAAATAGAAGAATCCCAATTATATATACGAGAACTTGAAGAGAAGAAAAGTCATATTTTCCAATTAGAATAAATCAAGCTGGTATGATACCAATAATATTTGCTGTATCACTTGTTACATTTCCTACAATATTATGACAAATACTTTATTCTAATATTTCTTCACAAAAAGCAGTTGAAACATTAACTATTGGTGAAAATATATGAAAATTTCTTACAGAGCATTTTAGTATGAGTAATCCGACTTGGTCTTTAATTATTATTTATTTTCTTTTGGTATTAGCATTTTCATTCTTTTATGTATCAATTACATTTAATACAGAAAATGTTTCTGAAAGCATACAAAAAAGGTGAGGTTATATACCATGAATTAGACCTTGAAGTGAAACTTCTAATTATTTATCAAAAGTTTCTGCTCATTTGAATCTATTTTGATGAAGTTTCTTAGCACTAATTGCTGTACTGCCATATATAATGTGAAAAATTATGTGAAAAAGTATTGATTTTATTATTTCTTGAGCATGACTTATAATTATAGTGTCGGTTGTTCTTGATATAATCAGAAAAGTAGATAGTGATAGAAAGATGTTTGACTATAGTAAATTTAAATAAAATTTTGACTTTTGGGTATTTTAGAATATGATACCCTGCAATAAAAATTTAGTAAATAATTATTAAAAAATGTTAGGTAAATTAAAAAAAAGAAAAAGATTAAGAGTACATTGATTTTTAAATAGAAGTTCTACTGTTTGAGGTAGAAATGTATTAAAAAACAGAAGAAGAAAAGGTAGACATAGTCTGACTGTTTCTTATCCAAAAAGATATCAAGAAGTTAATGGGAAAGCTAAAATGCATATTATTGCTTGATGAACAGCTAGAAAATCTCCTTTTGATTGAAAAGGTAATTATGTAAAAAGAAAATAAAAGTGATTTCAAAGTTAAATAGATTAAAGGAGAGAGAAGTTAAAAAGGTTTTGCAAAAATGAAAACCTTTTTTTTCTTATGGTATAGTTTTGAATAAAATCTTAAATAAAAGCTCTTATGATAAATTTGCTATAGTTATTTGATCAAAATCTGTTAGCAATAATGTTACTAGGAATTTTTTTAGAAGAAGGTTTTATACAAGAATTAGAGAGTTTATAAAACAAGATATTTCTAGCAAAAAAAGTAGTTATGTTTTTGTTGTAAAAAAGCAAATGAAACTTGATAAAAATGATAATAAAAGTATAAATACTTTTGATAAAGATTTAAATTTTTTAATTAATAAATTAAATATATGAAAACAAAAATACTAGATTTTATTATAATATTTTTATTAGTTTTTCTAGCAATGCAATTTTTTGCTTGAAATGATAAAAAAGAATTATCTGGGAAAGTATTAATTAGTTCAACAGATGATAATTATACTATTCCTGCCTCAGTTTGATTAAGTATAGCTAATGATAGCCCAGAAGCAATAAAACTTAATACTTGTGATAATATTACTATTACTTCATCTTGAGATAAAATTAATGTTTCTGATTCTATATGTAAGGATATTGAAGTTAAATCTTGAGATACTTATATAGTTGATTATGCTAGTGAATATGAAGAATTTAAAGTTGCATGAGATTATACCTTCAAAGTTAATCTTCCTTGAAAAGAGGAAGATATAATTTCACAGTTTAAAATAGAAAATAAATGAACATTTACTAAGTTGTTTACATCTCTTTTTTATGCTCCAATATATAATTTGATGGTTTTTCTTATATATTTATTTAATTGATCTTTAGGTTTAGCTATTTTAGCAATTACAATTATTTTGAGAATTATATTATTATATCCACAGCATAAAATGATGGTTTCTCAAAAGAAATTGCAAGCTATTCAACCAAAAATAAAGAAAATACAAGAAGAGAATAAAGGAAATCAACAGATAATTTGAGTCAAATTAATGGAACTATATAAAAAAGAAAAGGTTAATCCAATGTGATCTTGTGGTTTTATGTTGATACAAATGCCTATATTACTTGTTATATATAATATTATTCTTTGAATAACTGATTTATCTAACCATTATCATATATATGGTGCTTTAAAAAACTTTGATTTGTCAAAGGTTGATTATAATTTCTTGTGAATTGATTTACTTTGAACTTGATGAATAACAGGTATAATATTATGAGTATCTGTTGCTATTATACAATATATACAAGTTAAATTATCCTTGAAACTTAATAAAAAGGATAAAAAAGATTTGGTTTTAGAGAAGAAAAAGTGAGATACATGATATAGTCAATTTATGCCAGATCCTGATATGATAAATAAGTTTATGCTATATTGAATGCCTGGTATGGTTTGAGTATTTACCTATTCTCTATTAGCATGAGTATGAGTATATTGGTGAATTTCAACATTATTTATGATTTTCCAACAGTTATTTGTTAATAAAATTTTGAAAAAATAATTTAGTATTATATAATATAGCTTTTAATATTTTATTTAATTAATATATGAATATGAAAAAAATATTTAGTTTAATTCTTTTGGTTTCGGTTCTTTTTATTACTACATCATGTTTTAATAAAAAAGAAAGCGAAGAAAACAAAGCAGTTGCTCCTGATTATAGCATATCTACTTCAACATGAGGTTGATGAGGAACTCCAGTTCCTGAATGAGCAACAAGAAAATAATTACACAACTTTTCACATAATTGTAAAGCTAAAAATTAAAAAAGCTGTTAATAATCTTTGACAGCTTTTTTATTATAATATATGATATTTCCTGTAAGTGTTTAATTTATCTTTAATTATATAAAAAAATGAATACTAAAAGAATATTATTGTTAATTATAACATTTGTATTTACATCATGAATTGCTTCTTGAGATTATAGTGAAGTTGAGTGTTCTAGTGATCCTTCATTTGAAGCTTACTCTTGTAATCAATGTTTTAATTGATGAACAAAAGCTCAGTGAGATAATATTTGATTATTAAGTGATGATTGGGTTAATTCTACTTCTTCTTCTCAATTAATATATAAAGAAGAACAAGAAGATCCAGAAATGATAAACCTTGGATGATGAGATTCATCTTGGTCAGAAGTTAAATCATGAGAAACTTTTTGGGAATATACAAAAGAGTTAAATGATTTATATAGTGAAGATGACTGAGGATATATATTAGCTCCTGGTTCTAAAGTAACTTGGTTAAGTTCTAAATTAGATTCAGCATATAGTCTTGATAAAAATACAGCAGAAACTTGAAAAAATATTGGTATGCTTGTATATCCTATAGCTGTTCATAATGTTTTGTCTGATTGAGATGTAACAATAGATGCAGATATTCACAATGAATGTGTATTATTCAAATCTTGAGAATCAACAGGAACTGAAGTTAATACTACAATTAATAAAACTCCTAATAATCTTCCTAACACATGACCTGAACACATCTTACTAGTGTTACTATCACTTGTTATACCTGTTTTGATTATGAGAAGAAGAAAATAGTTATTAAAAAAGTTTATATAATTTGTCTAAATAGAAATAACGCCGTTATTTCTATTTTTTTTGGAAATTTTTTTGTTTATGTATGAAAAAATAAATTAGAAATATATAAAAAACTTAGTTTTGTCTTTTAAAATAACTATTTTTTAAAAAACTTCTTTAAAAAATAAAAAAAGAGGGACTTTTTTTGTTTTATAATTATTTATATGTTAAAATATAATAGTATTATAATATAATTTATAAAAAATATGATATCAACTATAAATGCATACAAACAATTGTTTAACTCAATGATTTTAAATAATTTTGGTATGGCAGATAGAAGAAGTGAAGGAGGAGATTCTTTTAATATGGATATTTCAGAGAAAATAAATAGATCTGACAATATTTCTGAATATTTAAACTCCAAGAATTTGGATTCTATTATTAAACTACTTAGAAGTGTAGATTGATGAAATAAACTTTCTACATTTTTCGATTGAAATAATGAGAATAATATTTTAACTTCCGAAGATCTTGAATGAAGTATAGAAAAAGATAAAGAGGCCGTTTTAAAATTATTAAGAGCTTTAAATATTGAAGAAGGATATTTAGAAAAAGGCTGATTTGAGATTTCTTATATTATTAAAAAATTAAGAGAAGAGGTTAAAAAAAATGAAAAAGAAACTTGAGAAAAGCTTAAAAAACATGGAGAAGTAGTCGATACTACTTCAGAAAGCGAAAAAAAAATAGAAAAAGAAGTTGGTTTAGATTTAAAGGAAGAGTGAACAAAAATAGAAGAAAAAAGAACAAAGGAAAAAGTAGGTAGAGGTACTAACTCATTTTTATGGCTTGATTTTCTTAGTCCAGATTCTGAAGTAAATACTTATTTAAAATATCCATGAATAAAAGAATTATTAAGAAATAATGATATTAATTCTTTAGACGCAAAAATAAAGAGACTTAATAGAAAACTTTCTGAATCTTGATTTGATTTTGAAGAAGAAAGTTTTAAAGATTATTTTATAACAGATAACTATTCAAAAGCTTTTAAAGAAGTTTTATGAGATACCTATAAAGCAGACTGATGATACCTTGACTCTCAAGAAGCATACTCTCTTTATTTTTCAATAAAAAACTATTTAGAAACTCAAAAAAAGGTTCCTAGTCTTAGTGTTGAAGAAAGAATGAAACTGATGTTTGATTTTGATAAGAATGGTAAGTTGCAAGTTCCGGTGAACGCTAATGTTTGAGAAGCTCAGGCCTACACTCTAACTTTTGAAAGTATTAATAGTAGGGAAGCAGATGCTCTTATACAAAATCTATGATTTTGAAATATAGAGGATTTAACAGAAAAGATGCAAAGTAATTTATTTGCAACTAGAGAAAGATTTCAAAATGCTTTGTTAAGTTCTATTGAATGATGATTCAATCCTTCACAGTTGGTTATTCCTTGAAAAATGGAAAAAATAACTAATAAGCTAGTTGAAAACAGAGAAGGATTAAGGTCTATAACTGATAATATAGTTGATAGATGGAGGACAGATTTCTTTTGAGTGGTTAATACAAAAAGAAGAAAAGATTGACAAAAAGAAATTACGACTCAAGAACAAGATACATTTACACAAAGGCTAAAAAATGCTTTATTGCAATCAGCAATTTGAATTAGTCATTTAGATAATAAAACAGCTTGATGAATTAATATTTCTTTTAGTGATTTAACTCCTGAGGCTTCTAAAAAGGTAGAAAAGTTCTTTTGAGATTTTTTGGATGTTATTAGTCCTGATGTAAGTATTTGATGATGATTAGGTTGAATTTGAGCTTCTTTAAATATGTGATTATTTGAAGAATTTACAAAAAAGTATGGCGTTAATGTTACAGCTTGATTGTATAATTTTGTAAATCCCTTTTTATCTACGGCATATACTCACCAAAGAGATATTTGAAAAATGGAAAGTATGTTTCAAGAGACTATAGATACAAAAATACAACCAACCATATATTTATGAGTAGCACCTTGATATTCTGCAGCATGAGTAGCCTTTTCTGAGGTAAATCAGAATACTTCTGCTTGAATAGAAAAAATGTCTATTGAAATGTTAAAGTATTTAAAAAAAGTTTGAAAAGATATTTTAGCTTGAAAAGAAAATATCTCTTCTTGAAAAGATCAAGATAAAAAAGCTTATATTGAAATGAAAAAAATGTTTGATATAAGAACTGAAAAAATGAAACTAGAAAAAAGACAAATATATATGGATATTTTTATGGAGTGATTTGCTAGAAATTATAGAAATTATTTATATAAAAATGCAGATAAATACGAAACAATAAGTGTTTGATTATGAGTTTTGATGTCATCTTGATTCTTACCTTTACCATATTTAACTCTTTGAGCTGAAATAAAAAATCAAGAATTTAGGAAAGTTAATAATGCAAAAACAGATAGAGAAGTAGAAGAAACTACATTTAGACAGCTAGAATTGGAAAATGTTTGAGCTAAAATAGAAAAAGAAGATGGGAAACAATTTCTTTCTATTCCTAAAAGTAGTATAAATATTATTTCTGATTCTACTTGAAAACTTCAAGTAAAAGTTGATTGAGAAAATATACTTGTTTGATGAGTTTCTATTGAAAGTTTAAAGTTTGTAGAACATATTTCTTATGACAAAAAAATTGTAACTTTGGTTTCGTGAGAGTGAAAAGTTGGTAAAAATTGAGAATATGTAAATAGTTGATATATAGAGTGAGAAGATTGATTAATAATAAAAGAAGTAGAAAAACTGTGAAATGATTTTGACGCTTTAAGAAAAAGATTAGAAAATGTAAAGGAAGGCTTTAATTATAAAACTCGTTATAATGCTAAAAAAGCTTTATTAAATCCTCAGGCTCCTTTAGAAGAGAGATGGGATGCTCTTATAAAATTAGCAGAACTTGGTGATAGAAAAAGAAAGGTGAATTATTGAGAAAATGGTCTTTGAATTGGTAATTTATGAAAAACAGATTTATTAAAAATAGTAAATAAAGTAAATGTTGAAGGAAATGACAAAAAAAAGGAATATGTTCTTTCTAGAGTATTAGCTTTTATGTCAAAAGCAAAAGACTTTGATTGAAAATCTCCATCAGAAATGGTTGAAAAAGAAAAAGTCTCTAGAAGAACAGGGGTTTTTGATGATATATGGGAAAAAGAACTGAAATTACTTAATTTTTCAGGAGAAAGAAATTCTTATTATGAGCTTTTAAAGTGATTAAAAAAACCTTATGTATTAAAAACTATAACAGATAAACCAGTTACTAACCCCTCTAATAAGTATGAAACTCCAAAAGCAATTGTTAATTGATTTGCTTTTGATGCAACTTCAACAATATATGATTCAAAGTGAAGTTCACATAAATGAATAAATTTTCTTAAATGAGATCTTGATATAATAGCAGATAAAAATGGTGACCCAATTAAATTAAAAATAGAAGATTCAGAAAAAATTAATAAATTAAAAGAATTAGCTAGAGAAAAAGGAATGAAAGATACTGATAATTTAGTTTTTTATTTTTACAAAGATCCTTATTGATTTGATGATAGAATTCTAATTTCTAGAGTTTGAGAAGAAATTAAAACAGTATGAGTTTCTTCAAGTTCAGATTCTTTCTCACAAGAAAACACAGTAGCAACTGCATGATTATTGTTTTGAGGTGATAGAAAGGAAGATGATACACCAGAGGACACACCAGAGGATAGTCCAGAGGACACACCAGAAGATAGTCCAGAGGACACACCAGAAGATAGTCCAGAGGACACACCAGAGGATAGTCCAGAGGACACACCAGAAGATAGTCCAGAGGACACACCAGAGGACACACCAGACACATTTCCAGAAAATACTCAGGAAGATACACCAGAGGACACACCAGAGGATAGTCCAGAGGACACACCAGACACATTTCCAGAAAATACTCAGGAAGATACACCAGAAAATACACCAGAAGATAGTCCAGAGGACACACCAGACACATTTCCAGAAAATACTCAGGAAGATACACCAGAAAATACACCAGAAGATAGTATAGAGGACACACCAGACACATTTCCAGAAAATACTCAGGAAGATACTAAAAATCCAGTGAATAATACTGAGGAGTAAATAGATAAAAATTCATCTGAAAATATCTGTTTTAGATGAATTTTTATCTTAAGTTATAAAAACACTAACTTAAAATAAATATATTTTAGAGTAAGATTATATAATTAATTTATTATATAGGTAAATAATATTAAATTAAAGCTTTATACAAAAAATGAAAGTTTACTATTTTTTAAACAATTTATCGCAAAAAAATTATAGTTATTTTTTAGATAAATTGAGTTTAATATCTAATATAGGTGATATAGATAATATTATAAAAAAATATAATTATAAAATTTGATTAAAAAATGAATGAACAATTCAAAATTCAAACTTTATAGAAGCTTTTATGTTTTTAAAATATTTTTTAAAATCTTGATATTGAAAAATATCAGATATTGAATGGGTAAGTAAAAAAAATTTCTTGATATATAATGATGATATATATGTTTATGAAAATAGAAATTGGTTTTTACTTGATTGTAAAGTAATATTTGCTACTTGTAGAGATGGCTGGCAAAGTCAATTTTTTATTTATTTGTATAATAAACAAAAGTACGATAAGAAAATAGTATTAATAAAACCAGATTATATAAAAGATTGGTTATATAGAGATAAATTATATTTTATTTCTAAGATTCAGAAATTTAGAAAAAAGTATATATGAGATATTGTTATACCTTTTATTATGGATAATAATAAAGAAGCAGTTTTGTCTATGCTTTTTTTTATAAAATATAGATTTTGAGATAAATTTGTTATAAAATCAAGTATTTGAATTATGTGACAATGAGTAAGGGCTTTAAAATATTCTTATTTAAAAGAAGATAATAATTCTTTGGTTGTACTTATTGATAAATTTTTTCCTAAAAAAGTGTATAATTATAATTGTCCTTATTTAATACCATACTATAATATAAAAAAAGAATTCAGAATTTATTATACTTATTGACTCAATAGCAAAATAAACATATATAGTGTTAAAAATAGAGTAAATATTATGGAATGAGATTTGTTTAAAAAAGCAGATATGACATATAATAATATAAAAACTATTTGGAATTATAATAAACTAGATGATTTTTATAAAAATGATAGTAAAGTTTATAATATTTCAAAAAAAATTATTAAATTATTGTGATTAGAAACAGGAGTTTTAGAACTTTGTGAATTAGAAAATTGAAAAATAAGGTTTTTAGAAGTTAATCCTTTATGATGAAGTCTTACATATCCTTGAGATGATGAGGAAAATATAAAAAACTTTTACCTAGACATCTGGAATAACCAGTTTGAAAAACTAAAATTTACATAAAAACTTGACATTAGCAAGAAAAATACTAACATATACTTTATGTATGTTTTAGTTTTGATTTATGTAAGAGTTATAAATATTATTTTTTTACTATGAACATATGAAAAAAACAAAACAAAAAGTTATATTGTTATCAATAATTTTCATTTTATTATTTTTATCTTGATGTTGAACATCTAGTAATTCTATTAAATCTGAAAATAATCCAAAAATAGAAAATAATAAAGTGGATAGTGTTAAAAAAGATGAAACTGAGAAAGAGCAAGAAGATAGTGCAGTTGTAAAAAATTTATATTTTAATAATGTTGATTATGAAGAACTTCCTTTACAAGAAGATGAGTAGAGTATTATTATTTTCAATAATACCATTATTACTCTTTTCTTATAATAATGCATTCTGAATAAATGTTATAAACAGCAATACTTATGAAAATGATTGTACTTGAGCAGATGTATTTTCTGATATTTATATAGCCTGATCTAGTACTAACATTTATCCTGTTGATAATATGAGATCACATGTTCTTTCTTTTGTAAGAAATACAGAAAGTGAGGTTCATATATGGGAAAATTCATCTTGAATTCTTAGTTCATGATGTTATAATCAAAATAATTGGTGAAGACTTAGTAATGTAGTCCCTTCTACTTATCAATGGGTATGAATAATAAAAAATTTTTGAAATGATTGTACTGTAAGTAAGGTTATGAAAACAAATAAATCATTGCCTAGTGTTCAATTTGTATATAAAGTAGCCTATAAAGAAGAAATTTGATTTTTAGCTTGAACAAGTAGTTATTTTTATTATCCAAGTAATTATAATAGTTCAACTAATACTTGGGGGCTATCTTCTACTCCATCATATTTATCTAATCAAACAAAAAGAAAATGGTGACCTATTAAAATTCATGCTAATGAATGTCACAAATTTAACTTTAGATGGTGTTGAGATGGTGTTTTAGATTCTTCAGATTGAGAAATGTGTGATCCAAATGATCCATCAAAAACTTGATGGGGTTCATGAGGATGTAATCCAGTTTGTAGACCAGTAGAAGCTCCTACATGTGACAATTTGATTGTTAATCCTAATTCTTGAGAAGTTCCATTAAATAGTGATGTAGTATGCTCTTGAACAAATGCTGATTATTATAATATAGATTGTTGAAATTGAACTACTTTGAATTCTTCAACTTGAAGATGTACTTATACAACTCCTTGAACTTACAATGTTAGATGTTCTATAAACTGAAATATAACAAGCCAGTCTTGTAAGAAGACAGTAACAGTAACAGCAGCGCCATATTGTTGAGATGGGAAGAAAAATGGATGAGAATTGTGTGATTATAAAGATCCAAACAAAGTATGATTTTGA
>PDTW01000036.1 GCA_002749055.1 Candidatus Altimarinota bacterium
CTAATATAAGAAAATATGATTTATATCCTTTTTATATAGAGGATTTTGACAAATTTAAATAAAAATAACTTATGAGATCTGGTTTAACAAATATACAATGGTGTCCGGGGTGTTGAGATACACTTATTATAATGGCAATAAAAAATGCATTTAAAGAATTAAATATAGAAAGTCATAATAGAGTTGTAGTTTCTTGAATTTGATGTAGTTGAAAGGCAAGTCAATATATTGATTGATATGCAGCTGAAACTTTACATTGAAGAGCTTTACCTTTTGCAACTTGAGTAAAAATGAGCAACCCTGAATTAACAGTTATGGCAGTTTGATGAGATGGAGATGGTTTTTGAATATGAATGTGACATTTTATACATTCTTGTAAAAGAGATTTAGATATAACTTATGTAGTAATGGATAATGAAAATTATGCACTTACTACTGGTCAGGCTAGCCCTACAACCCCAATATGAGCAAAGACAAAGACTACTCCAGATTGAAATATCTTTCTGCCATTTGATACAGTTGAAATTGCTAAAAAATCATGATGTAGATTTGCTAAATATGCAGATAGTGCAAAGTTTTTAGAATTAAAAGATATGATCAAAGATGCAATAAAGCATAAATGATTTTCTTTTATTGATGTTCATCAGGCTTGTCCTAGCTTTAAAAGATGGTAATACTTAAGTAAATTTGCATAGTTTTTTATTATATGATATTATATATAAATAATATTATATAGTAAAGTTATATATGATTAATAAGGTAATTACCTCGTATCAAAAATTTCTTGATGAAAATGTAGGGAATTGACCTTTTGTGGTTTTTTTTATTATTGTTATAATTATATTAGTTTGATTGTTTTTAAACTGATATGATTTAATTAGTATTTCTAATAATTAAATAAATTATTTGCTAAAAAGATATATATACATAAGATACTCTTAATATAAAATTAAGGGTATTTTTAATGAAACAAAAATTAAACCAAATATTAAAAGAAACATTTTGATTAAGTACTTTTAGGGAATGACAGCAAGAAATTATAGAGAGTGTTATTAATAATAATAATACTCTTGTTTTTATGCCAACCGGTTGATGAAAATCTCTTACTTATCAGCTTCCTTGAATATATATGGATTGATTAGTTTTAGTAATTTCTCCACTTATTTCACTTATGAAAGATCAAGTAGATGCTTTAAATAATCTGTGAATAAAGGCTGAATTACTAAATTCTACAGTATGACCTTCTGAAAGAAGAACTATAATTAGTAATTTATGATTAATAAAGTTTTTATATATTGCCCCAGAGAGACTTAATTCTTTTGAATTTCTAAATAATATTGTTCAAGTAAAAATTTCTTTTGTTGCTATTGATGAAGCTCACTGCATAAGTCAATGGTGACATGATTTTAGGCCTAGTTACATGAAAATAAAATCTTTTTTAAGTAGTTTAAAAAAGAAACAAGATTTTCCAGTTATGGCCCTAACTGCAACTGCTACAAAAAAAGTTAGACAAGATATAGTAGAGAGGTTATGAATAACAAAATATAGAGAATTTACAAAAGGTTTTGATAGAAAAAATATAATTATTATAGTTAGGGAAATAAGTAAGAAAGAAGAAAAGCTTTCAAAGGTAATGGAAGTATTAGAAAAAACTCCAGGTTCATGAATAATATATTGTTCAAGTAGAAAAGCTGTTGATGAAGTTTATGAAAACTTACAACAGAAATGAGTCAAAGTATGAAAATATACTTGAGCACTTACTTCTCAGGTTAGAGAACAGGAACAAAATAATTTTATGTCTTGAGATTATAAAGTTGTAGTTGCTACAAATGCATTTTGAATGTGAATTGATAAGAAAGATATAAGATTTGTTATTCATTATAATTTACCTTGAAGTATAGAAAATTATTATCAAGAAATAGGTAGGGCATGAAGAGATTGAAAAATTAGTTATGCTGTGGTTTTGGCAAGTTATGGTGATACAAAAATTCAAGAATTTTTTATAGAAAATACTTATCCTAGCAAAGATGAAGTATTAAAGTTTTATGATTATTTGTACAAAGATTTCAGTATTTGAGAATGAAATAAAGCTATAATTTTGAAAACTCATAACATTATGGCTATTGAATCTTGAATTGAAAATGATATGAAAGTTTGAAGTATTTTAAAAGTATTGGAAAAATATAATATATTAAAAAAATGAGTAAGTGAAGAAGAATCCGAGGAAGGTTTTAGGTGAAAATGAATTACTTTGTTAAAATCAAAGCTTAGTCATAGTGATTTAAGTATTGATTGGGATCATCAAAAGAATTTGGAAAAAGAAAGTTATTATAAATTAGACCAAATAAAAAAGTTACTTTTTTATCCGAGTTGTAGGAAAAGATTTATCCTTGATTATTTTTGAGATGAAGAAGATTTAAAAGATATGCCAGAGAATTGTCAAAAATGTGATTTTTGTATAGATAAAAATAAATTTAAAGGGTGAAAAGTAGAAAACTTGGTTCCACTTAGTGCTTTTGAAATCGTTCTAGAATTATTAGAAAAATATGATAATAGGTTTTGAATTATGGTAATTTCAAGCGTTCTCTATTGAAGTAGAGATAAAAAAGTATTATCGTGGAATTTAGATAAAAATAAGTTATATTGAGCACTGTGAGATTATAATCTAGAACTTATAGTTTGATTAATAGAAGCTCTTATTAGGTATAATTTTGTTGAAAAGTCTTCATGACAATATCCTTTAATTTGACTTACTGAAACTTGAAAACTTGCTTTATATTCAGAAGAAATATTAAAACAAGAAGAAAGTGAACTACAATCATTTCTAGCGATTAAAATGAAATGAAGTAATTTTAAAAAATATAAAGCCAAAAAAGAAAAGCCCGCAAAAACTCCAAAATGAACTACAAAACTAGAAACAGCTTCATTATTTAAACAAGGATTAACAATTAAGGAAATTGCTGAAAAAAGATGAATGACCAGTTTAACTATAGAAAATCATTTAGTTTCACTTTATGAAGAATGAAACTTAGAACTTCAATATGTGTTAAAGCTTGTAGAATTAGTAAATATAAAAAAAGTTAAAGATGTATTAAAAGAGTATTTTGAGTTCTGAGTAGAGAAGCTTAGGGATGTAAAAGATATTTTAGAAAAATCTTGAAATTCAGATATTACCTATCTTGATATCAAAATAGCTATTATTATGGTGGAAAAATGAGATATATAAAAGACAGATGTTTCTTAGTTAAAAAAATCATTAAAATAGTAAAAATTTATTTTATTATTTTAAACATAAAAACTTGATTTAAAGTTTTACATTTTTAAGATTTCTATAAAATAGAAGCATATTGTTGGAAAAATAGGCGATTTATTTTATTATTCAAAAAAAAAATGAAAAAAAAATTGATTAAGATATTTTTTTGAATATTAGTATTAATTATTGCTATTATAGTTAGTATAAATATTTATGTGATTTCTTTTTCAAAAAATTGATATTATAATGATGTTGAAAAATTACCAAAATTGAATATATGATTAGTTTTATGAGCTAGTGTAAAATGAAATAAAGAACCATCTGATATATTAAAAGATAGACTTATAGTAGCGAGCGAAGCCTATAAAAAAACAAAAATAAAAAGAATAATTGTGTCATGAGATAATTGAAAACATACTTATAATGAACCATTGGCTATGCAGAAATTTTTAATTGAGAATGGAGTAAAAGAAGAAGATATTTATTTAGATTATGCTTGATTTGATACTTATGATTCTCTTTATAGGGCAAAAGAAATTTTTTGAGTAAAGTCACTAGTAATTTTTACTCAGGATTTTCATTTAAAGAGGGCAATATATATTTCTAGAAAGTTACAAATTGATACATATTGAATGGAAACTAATTTACACGATTATATAAATAGTAATTTTAACTTTGTTAGAGAAATATTTGCTAGGGTAAAGGCTTTTTTAGAAATAGAAATATTTAAACCTAAACCAAAATATTTATGAGAGAAAATTGAAATAATTAGTGACGAAAAAGTAAAAGAGACAAAGGAGCAAATTTTAAAATAATAAAAATATAAGAAATAATGAAAAAAAAGTTAAAAAGTTTTAAAGAAATATTAAAATCTAAATTTAGTTTAAAAAAAAATAAAAAAATAAAAGAAAAATGTAGTTGTAAATACAGGAAATATATTTATTCCGTTTCGGTTATATTATTTATTTATTTTGTTTTTTTAATATTTGCAAAAAATATTAATGCATTTTTAATATTTCCTGAAATATTTCTAAATCCTTGAAAAAAGCTAGAAGTAAATTATATTGATTGAAAAAAAGATAAAGTTATTTTTTATTTTGCTTGAAATTCATCTTTAAAAGAAATTAATTATTTTAAAGATATTTGATATAAAATATTTATTTTTGATTATACAGAAAATATTAAAAATAATTTTGAAATTAAATATGAAGAAATAAATGAGCAAGCTGAAGAATTTTATAATTTACTCATTTCTAAAGAATGAGTTAGTAAAGATGATGTTATAGTTTTTTGAAAAGAAAAATGAAGTGTTTTTGCTTCAAATTTTGCTCTTAGAAATAATATAAAAGAGCTAATTTTATTGTCTCCAGTTTCATCTTTTTATAATTTTTCAGAAGATAAAGTTTGATTTATTTTTCATAAATTATTTTTTATAAATGATTTTAATACAAAAAATATCCTTAGAAATTTTTATAATAAATCTCTTCTTATTTCATCTAATACTTATAAATATTTTAATCAATCAAAAAATATATTTAGAGATTTAGAATGAGAAAAATATTTTGTGGAAATGGATTTTGTAAATAAAGAAGATCTACTTAATTCTTATTCTTCTTTTTTAAAGGAATTTGTTAGATGTTTTATCAATGGAACTAAAATTAAAAATAAATATAATTTTATTGATAAGCAAGAATCTCAAAATATGCTTGAAGAAATTGAGTATAATAGAATATTTAATAATGTAGATTTATTTACAGATAGTTCATTAACTAAGTTTGTTAATAATAAAGTCCCATTTCAAAATATTTGATATATTCCTAAAAATCTTGTTTCTATATGAGCTAAACATATTATAGATTCAAAATGATGAACAATAAAAGCTAGAAAAATTTTGAAAGTAAACTTAGAAAAAATGGCAAATGATTTTTTTGAAGAAACTAAAAATAATATAGTTGTAGTTAGTGCTTATAGAGGTTATTTATATCAAAAATGAATAAAAGATAGATGATGTCCTGATAATTTGTGTGCAAAAGCTGGTTATTCTGAACACCAATCATGATTGGCGATAGATTTATATTCTGCTTCTTCAAATAGAAATTGGGCAAATGATAACACTCTTAGAAAGTATTATAAATGGTTGTCTAATAATGCTCATAAATATGGTTTCACAAACACTTACCAAAAATGAATAGAAGTTGATTGATATGATATTGAGCCTTGGCATTGGAGGTATGTTTGAAAGGATTTAGCTACTTTATTAAAGGAAAATAATCTTACTTTCGCAGAATTTTATAATCAAAAAAAGCTTTCTGATAATTATTAAAATTTGCAAAAATCAGGAAAACTATATAATATATTACAATTAAAGGTCATTAACATAAACTGTTTCAAAAGTATAAGTTTGAGTGTTTTTGTTATAAAAATATGATTAAATAGCTAAAAACTAGGTAAAAATTGTAAACCCTAGTCTTAATATTTTTGTTTCCCTTTGTAGTTGCCAAAGTTCGTAATTTTACTAAAAAATTATTTGCATACTTTGGCTCTACTTTTAGGGAAAATTGCTATTTAACAAAAATATTAAATTTCTACTTTTGTAGATTT
>PDTW01000059.1 GCA_002749055.1 Candidatus Altimarinota bacterium
TGATTTATACATTGATTAAAGGGAAAGGTTTCAAATAATCAATGAGAGTGAAAAATAGAAAAATATAGAAAGTTTGCAATGAAGAAAAAGTATAAATGATTTTGACCAACATTGCTAGCAGAAGCATTGGAAGAAGAATGTTGATGGTGAAAGATATGTCCAGAATCATTAAGGCTAAAAATGATAAGATGGTGATTATGGATTCCCAAAAAAAGAAATGAAAAAGTAAAAAGGAAAAAAAGAGAAAGAAGGGGAAAAGAATGAATGATGGTGCAATTTGATTGAAGTTATCATGACTGGTTAGAAGATTGATTAGAGAGATGTATGTTATTGGCAATAGATGATGCAACATCTAATTTGAAAAAGATAAAAATGACAAAGTGAGAGACTCTGATTGATATGGAAAAATATTGGAAAGAATACTTTGAAGAGTATTGAAAACCACAGGTAATATATTTGGATTGTCATGCGACATATAAAGTAAATCATGAAAGAGATATGTTTGATGAAGAAATGTTAACACGTTTTCAAAGGGCAATGTGAAAGTTGTGAGTAGAAATAATATATTCAAAAACTCCAGAATGAAAATGAAGAGTAGAAAGAGCATTTAAAACATTACAAGATAGATTGGTAAAAAAAATGAGAATAAAAAACATAAAAACAGTCAAAGATATGGAGAAATATATAAATGAAGAATATATAGAAGAACACAATAAAAAGTTTGGGAAAGAAGCAAAAGAAAGTTGAGATTATCATTTAGATTTTACAGAAAAAGATAAAGAAAATTATCATTGGTATTTTGCAAAAGAAAATGAAAGGACAATAAAAAGAGATTGAACAATTCAGTATAACAAAAAAATATATCAGTTAGAAAAATGACAAAAATTATATAAGTGAAAAAAGTTAATTGTAAAAGAAACTACTAAATGAGAAATCAAAATATTTAGTTGAAATGTAGAATTAGATTATTACATACGAAAAAGTATATAAAGGTTCTCGTGAAAAAAAATTGTAAAAATCATTTCACTACGCTCAATAATTATTTACAATTTTTTTTCAAAAAATAAGTTCATAAAAAATGCAATTTACTGTCAATTTAACTATTGGATTTTTACTGTCATTTTAACTTTGTTCTAACA
>PDTW01000037.1 GCA_002749055.1 Candidatus Altimarinota bacterium
TAGCTGAACAAAATAAAAAAATAGCTGAACAAAATAAAATAATAGCTAAACAAGAAAAAGATTTAAAAATTTTAGATGGACTTCTAGAAACATTAGAAGAAATTGAGAAGGCACAAAAATCTTAGATTTTATATTTTAGAGTAAGAAGTATATGTGGTAGAGTAGATATAAATTTTGTATCTATTTTTTTATGTCAAAGTATTTTATTAAAAACTTAGGGATAATATTAAAAAAAGTTAAATTGCTAATTTTAGATTACAAATACTTTAAAATAGATTAAAAGAACTAAACTATTTGTATTTTAAAAGTTTTTATTTTCACTTGACTATCTAGTTTATATATTTATACTTAAATTCATTATAGAATTTTAATTTTTATATTTTAGATTATGACAACAAATACTTTTAATAGTAGTAATTTAGAGAGTAAAGAAAAAAGTATAGAAACTACAAAAGAAAATAAAATAGTAAATAAATTAACTTCAATTACTGCGGCTGCTGCTTTAGCATTATCTACAAATATAAACGCTGATAACTTAAAAAAAGATGTTATTAGTCCTATCTCCTCAAACGATAATGCAAGTTTATTGGTTGCTGATACTAATAATGTTTCAAAAGTCGATTTACTTAAATCTATACTTGAAAAAAGAAGAGATTTTGAAGAGATAAGTGATAAATTAGAATCATTAACTAATGCTAATATTGAACAAGTATTTAGAGTATTTTCTAAAACACTTGATTTAAATCAATGAACTAAAAGAATAGAAAGAAAAGCAACTATAGTTGCCAAAGCAATGATTAATTTTTTGTACTCGCTTCAAGAATTAGATTGAAACTCTGTAAAACAATACTTAACTTTAGCTCTTATGATAGACAGACTTAAAGGAAAGCCTATTTCTGAGAAATTAATGAAATGATATCATATATTAGCTGATTTAGCAGATGATTTAGGTGAAGAAGCTTTTAATGAACTAAATATAAAATTACCTGAATGAAATATCACTTATGAAGAAGTAGAATATTTATTAAAAAATCTTCTAATTAAACAAGAAGAAACTTTAGCTGAACAAAAAGAAATTTTAACTAAACAAGAAGAAGAATTAAAAGCACTTAAAAAAGTTTTAAATACTTTAAGAGAAATTAATAAATCTCAAAATTAGGTGTTAAATTATTATATTTGCTTAAAAAAAATATATATGATAGAATAGATATAAAGATTAATTTTGTATCTATTTTTTTATGTCAGGATTAGAACTATGATGAAATAACTCAAACGAAGAAGCAAATTCTTCTTTATGAACTAATGAATCTATAGATAAACAAAAAAGCTTATTAGATTCTATACAAGACCCTGATAATAAGAAAATACTTTTAGAAGAATATGAAGAGTTCAAAAAATGAGTAGAAGAAATCAATTTTAATACTTCTTGAGCTCTTGAAGATCTAAAACAAGAATTTGAAGAGGATATAGAAGCTATTAAAAATATGGATAAATTATATAGTGATTTAATTTGATATAAAGAATTCAAGACAATATTAGCATCTAATGAGTTAAAGCAAGAATTAGAAGAAAAGGTATTTGAAGTAATATGAGATGAAGAAAACAAATGATTAATAAGAGATTTTGTTGGGTTTGAATTTAATTGAGAATTCTTTCCTGATAAAGAATGAATAGAAGATTTTATTGATTCTTATGAAAAAGAATACCAAATTGAAGATATTAAGCCTGTTATTCAAAGTAGTGATACACTTTCTCAAAATAGCAACGAAATCTCTCAAGATAGTAATAAAGTTTCTCAAAATGACGGTACACTTTCTCAAAATGACAGTACACTTTCTCAAAATGACAGTACACTTTCTCAAAATGACGAGAAAGTATTTACAAATAATACTGAGGTAGTTAACAAAACCCAAGAAATTGATAAAAAAATTAACTCGGTAAAAAATCTAATAAAAGATTATACACTAAAAACTATTATTGATGAATATGAAAATTCAGAAACAGTTGAAGAAAAACTTTTAAAAGCCAAAGAAATATCTGACTATCTAAATAAGCAATGAGTTTTAGAGAAGATATTAGAAGAAGCAAAAAAATGATGAAAGGAAAATTATAATGATGTTTATAATTTCATTAAAACAATTGCAGAAAAAACTGATAACTATATTTTATTACAAAAGCTAGAAAACTATTCTTTTAGTACAAAAACAGATTCTACACTGAGAAATTGGCAAATAGAAACTTTTATGAGTGATGAAAATAATTTAAAAGACCAATTTGTTGACACAAAAAAAACACCCCCAAAGGCATATATTGTAAACAGAAATTCCTGATATAAAGTTGAAGTAGATTTAATAAAAACACCTCCTGAATTAACAGATTTAAGAAGAAAATACCAAAATAAAAAAATTGAAATAAAAAAAGAGTGAAAAACTATGAATGATGAGTTAAATAGCTTAATAGATAAATATGAAGAAGCATCAGAAAACGAAAAAACTATAATAATGGAAAAAATAAAGGAAAAAAGAGAAGAAATAAAAGTTTTGAAAAAACAAGCTAAAGAATTAGAAGAAGAATTCAAAAATAGACTTGAGGATTATACTGAGCAAATGAAGAGAATCCAAGAAGAAGAAAATGAAAAAGCTAGAGAAATTCGTGATTTCTTAGAAGAAATTGGATTTGATTTGATAGATATGAATATAACTAATAATATAATTGAACAACTTAATTATGAAGATAGTTTAAGGGTTAATTTATGATTTAATCAAAAGATAAACATAAAAGAAGGACAACTAGGTTTTGAAAATATAAATAGTGATGACCTTCTATCAAACCAAGAAAAAGTAGTTTTTGCCAAAGTAGTTAATAAAATGATTACAGGAAGTACTAAATGACCAATTGATATAAATGCAATTAAAAATTGAACTTGAGTAGCTATACCAGACAAAGAAGAATTTAGTTTTATACTAGAACAAAAGTGAATTAGATGACTAAACTGAAATGCAATCGCAATGGAAAATCTTAGAAAAGAAAATAATGAAAAAGAATAAAAAATGTTTTTTATTCTTTAATAAAACAAAAACTTTTCCTGTTTAGTAAATATCTAAAATTTAATTTAAAGCTTTTTTTATTTCGGAGAAAATATTTTCTTCATAAGGAGAATGACCTCAAGAAACAAATTTAATATTGGTTTTGTTTAATTTTTTTGTAATTTATAAGCATTACGATGTTTCTTGCCGGGATACCAACAAAAATTTCTTCTGAAAATGGGTTAAAATTCTCTTCCATATTTAGTAATCCCCATTTTTTCTTTTAATTCTTCTAATAGTTTTTGTCATTCTTCTCTCATATTTTGGCTTCATTTTTCTATAGATTCTATAACTAAATCCATATTTTGTTTGTAATATTCTCTTTTTTCTCTAATTGGAGCTATAAGCTTTTCTAAAACTTCTATTAACAGTTTTTTGATTTCTCAATCTCAAACACTATTTTCTCATCAAGCTATATATCTCTTTTTTAAATCTTCTAAATGTTCTTTATCTTGGTAAAAGATATCTAAATATTTAAATACTACATGATTTTCTATATTTCAAGGAGAACTTATACTTGTTTTGTTTGGATCAGTGTACATACTATTTACTCATTTCTTTATTTCATCTAAGCTTGCCGTCAAATAAATGGTATTTCATAAACTTTTACTCATTTTATCATTTCCATCAGTTCAAACAAGTCTTGGTGTTTCAGAAATAAGAGCTTTTGGAAGAGGAAAGCTAGTTTCATACATAGTATTAACTTTTTTGATTATTTTCCTTGCAAGCTCTATATGAGGAACTTGGTCTTCTCAAACAGGAACTATTTCTCATCTTGGAAGCATTATGTCAGCAACCTGACTCACAGGATAATTTATAAATCAAAGAGAAATAGAATTATTTGAACCATCCTTTCTTCCTTCCACTTTTTTGATTTCATCTTTGAGAGTTGGGTTATTTGTAGCTACACTATATGGAGCAAACATAGTGAGCAAGTTAAATAATTCAGCAAATTCTGGAACATAACTTTGAACAATAAAATTAGATTTCTTAGGATCAAGTCATACAGCAAGCCAGTCTATAACCATATCAATTACAGAGTCTCTTAATCTTTTAGTATCTCAAAGATGATCTCATAAGACTTGATAATCTGCTATTAAAAAATTATTTTTAATATTAGGATTATTTTGCATAGCTATCCAATTTTCTAATGCTCATTTATAGTGTCATAGGTGTAATCTTCAGCTTGGTCTCATTCAAGTCAAACAATTAACTACTTTATCTCATATTTTTTTATTAAAATCATCAAGTCAATCTATAATATGGGGAGGAGTTTTATTCTCATCATTTTTAGTTCAATTTATAGACATAGTTTAGTATATTAAGGTTAAATTAAGTACAATTATATAGTAAAGGCATAGAAGTCAATACTTTAGGGAGTAATTGTAATTTTAATGAAGGTTTTTACAAAAAAGTAGCTGGATAAAATTGATTCTTTAGAGGAAATAAATAATATAACAAAAATGCAAGCAATAGATGTTTTATCAATGGAAGAATGTTCTAATTGTTTTGCGAAATGGCATTGCAGATGATGATGTAGATATGCAAATGAAGAAAAATGGTTATGAGAAATTCAACCAAATAGATGCGATATGATTAGAAATATTTTAGCAGATAAAATTTTATTTCTTTCTTGAATAAAATAATTATGAAAATTTATTTAACTCGTCATACAGAAACAGTTGAAGAAAAAAAGTGAGTAATTTTATGACAATTATGATGAAATTTATCAAAAAAATGAGAAAATGATGCTCTGAAAGTATGATTTTTTTTATTAAAATCTAACATTGTAATAAAAAAAATATATTCTAGTCCTTTGAGAAGAGCAATTGATACGGCAAAAATTATAAATACTTTTTTTAATATTAATTTAGAAAAAAAAGATATATTAAAAGAAAGATCTGCCGGAATAGCAGAGTGAAAATCAGAAAATGAAATTAATTGGTATGATTATGAAAAAATAGAAAAAAAATATAGAAAACATAAATGATGAGAAAGTTTTCTAGAGGTAAAAGAAAGAGCAAATATATTTTTAAAATCATTAAAATATAAAAAAGAAAATATATTAGTTGTTTCTCATAATGTATTTATCTGTATGATTATTAGTATAGTCTCAAATATTTCTATTGAAAAAGCACTAAATATTTCCCTAAGAAAAAAATTAGTTTGTATAGATTTAGATAAATTAAAGGTTGATTTTTTAAAATTAAGCAAAAACAAAAAAGTTGCAATTATTTAGATTTTTTCTAATATAATTACAACTTAATCGGTAATTTTTTATACTTTTATTCGTATCTGAAATTTCTATTTACACAAAACTATTTAGTCTCCCTATATTTATTTTCAAGATTTTTCAATATTTCCTCATAATAATCTCTTTTGAAAGAAATATTATAGAAGAAGCACTCTCTCCAATGATTATTAAATTGTTTTATATGCATACCAATGTTGTTATTTCTTAGTTTTAATTACATTATAGTGTATATATTTATAAAAATTAAGTTTTATTTCCTTATCTTTAGTTTCCGTACCAGTACATAGGTAGCAGTTTTTCAAATTGGCTTTGCATAAAAAGAAGAACAAAAACTACCCTTCAACAATAACTATTTCTCCAAATTTTTTGTTTATTTTATCAATATTCTCTTTTTTCTTTTCTTCACTCCAG
>PDTW01000060.1 GCA_002749055.1 Candidatus Altimarinota bacterium
GGACTACCAAAGAAACCGGCAGCAGAAGTAATAGATATAGATGAGCATGGAGTAATTTCAGGATTGTTCTAAGAATTAGAAGAATAAATAAAGAAAATTTAGGGGATATATTCGTATGAGTATATCTCTTATTTTTTATTAAAAATAAAAGACTTTACACTATGAAAAAAAAGATTTATAATCTTTATGAGATATAAATTTAATTATTTAGGAGGTAATTATGAAATTTAATAAAATGGGGAGAGCATGTAAAGGAGATAAAGAAAATAGATTCTTATTAGCTAGTAAATTTAATGAATTATTAAAGAATCCTTTAATGTGTATAGGATTAAACCCAAGTACAGCTGATGAAAACGATGATGACCAAACAACTAAAAGAATTAGAAAAATAGCTGAAAATCAAAAATGTGATGGTTGGATAATGCTTAATTTATATCCTAAAAAATCAACAGATCCTGAAAATTTAAAAAATGAAGAATTTAATGAAGAAATTTCTAAAAAAAATATTGAAATTATAAGAGAAAATATTTCTAAATATAAGGAATCTCCTATACTGTTATGTTGGGGTGAAAATGCGACAATGGAAGTATTTAAAAAGGCTTTTAAGGATATTTTTTGGGAAATTGTATGTAAAAAATGTTTTATTTTAGACATTGTCAAAAATAAAATGCCAAAACATCCTCTAGGAGCGAAAATTGAAAATTTTCGAGAATTAGGGGACAAAGATTTTATGGAAATTGTAAGAGCCTTTAATAAGTAAGAGTAAAACTGCTCCCTAAGATTGAAATATTAACCAGAGGTAGGGCAGTTTTTAAAATTTTCCTAATTTTTTTATAAATAGTTACAAAGGATTTTTAAAATTATTTTTTGAGAATTTATCCAATGTCATATTATAAATTTTTAATTGTTCCTCATTGAAACATACGAAATAAATTGTTTTTAAATTTTTAGGTGAATTTGTTCCATTTATTATATCTGTAATAGTTTCAATTGCTATTAAAGTTGCTATTTCTAAAGGCCACATATGAATTCCTGTACCTATAGTAGGTATAGCAAGAGATTCAATATTATTTTCTTCCGCAATTTTAATAATTTCTTTATAGCAAC
>PDTW01000008.1 GCA_002749055.1 Candidatus Altimarinota bacterium
ACTCAATAAATTTAATAGCAAAGCATTACCAAACTTGAGAAAAACTAGATAAAGAGATTATAAATGTAATTGAAAAATTAAAATATCTCCAAACTTGAAATTTTGTGTTATGACAATGTGAATTTTGACTTACAGATATGTATTTACATACAAAACCAGTAGTTAAAAATGAGCTAGAGTTAGATGAATTATTAAAAAAATCATTAGAAGATTTTTCAATTTTTGAGTCTGATAAATCATTCAAAAAATATGCATCATTTAGTCATATATTTGACTGATGATATTCGGCTTGATATTATAGTTATATGTGGGCAGAAATTTTGGAAGCTGATGTATTTTCAGTATTCAAAGAAAAATGAATAATGAATAAAGAGGTTGCAAATAAATATTTTGACTCTATATTAAGTAAATGAACTACCAAACCAGCAAAGGATTTATTTTTTGACTTTATGTGAAGGGAAGTTAATCCCAAAGCTTTTTATGAAAGAAAGGGTTTATAAAATTACTATAAAAAGTATTTAATATCATTTTTTAACTTTAAAAATATGCATACAAAATTACCAGTAGCAGTAGTTTCTATTGTTATAAGAAATAATAAAATTTTATTATTGAAAAGAAAGAATACTCCTTGGATGAATTGATATTGGGGAGTTCCATGATGAAGATTAGATGAATGAGAATCTATGACTATTTGAGCTATTAGAGAATTACAAGAAGAAGTTTGATTGAAAATAAATGAAAAAAATATAAATTTTAAAAGTATTATTCAACATAAAGATGATAGATGAGAAAGACTGTATTTTGTAATAGAAGTAGTTGATTTTTTATGAAAACCTATTAACCTTGAATTAGAAAAATGTGAAGAAATAAAATGGTTTGCATTATCTAATTTACCAGAAAATATCACTTCTCAAGTGGAGATTTGTTTAAAAGTTATTCAAAATAAAATAAATTATATGGAATTTTGATATTAAAATCTAAAAAACTATGAAAACAATTAGAACCTGAGTATATACTTTATTTCTTAGTTCTTTTATTTGGATATTTCCATCTATGCACAATATGTATTATATCTTTTATATGAAAATGATGAGGAAATAATCTGGTTTTAGGGCAAAAATTGTAAAAAGTGAAGAAACAGTTAATACGTTTTTAATAAAATTTAATACTATTTTTACCAAAATAACTATTTTAATATGTTAGAAATAGTAGAAATTAAATTTATATAATATTTTTAATGTATGAAATTTATAAAAAAAGTAGCAGCTATTATTAAAGACACTTCAGGTAATATTTTATTATTTAAAGAGAAATTAATAGATAAATCAGATTGGAAATATCAGATTCCAAAATGAACATTTGAATTAAATATTGATAAAAATTTAAACTTTTGTATAAAAAGAGAAATATATGAAGAAACAAATATTAGTGAAAATAATATTGTAATAGCTAATGTTATTGATTTAGTTCCTAAGTACTATGAAACACATATTTCTGTTTTGGTATTATTTTTAGTAGAATTAAAAAGTTATGATAATGTATTTTTATCAAATAAAAATTTAAAAAATGATGAATTAATAAAAGATTATAAATGGATAAGTTACGAAGATTTTAAAAAAATTAAAGTGGATGATTTTATTGATGAAAGGATTTATAATATTATATACAATTATTTTATGAGTTTATGAAAGAAATAGAAGTAAAAATTTTAGAAATAGATAAAGAAAAAGTGATATCTACTTTAAAAGAAAATTGAGCAATTTTAAAATAAAAATATTCTGGTTATATAGAAGCATTTTTTTTTAAAAATATAAAATGACAAAAAATACGATTGAGAATTACTGAAAAGTGAAATAATATAAATTATAAAATTCCTTTGTCTCATAATTTTTGAATTGCAAACCAAGAGTTTGAAACAAGTATTTGAAATGTTGAAGTTATAAGAAATATCTTGTTATCTATTTGATTTTCAGAATATGGTTATTCAAAAAAATATAGAGATAGTTATATAATAGGTAATATCAAATTTGATTTAGATAAATATGATAATATGCCTGACTTTATAGAAATTGAATCAAATAATAATATAGATATTGAAAAATGAGTTATTTTACTTTGATATACTATGAAAGATGTTGTAAAATTAACAGAAAGAGGATTAAAAGAATATTATAATTTAATTTAATTATGTTTTAAGAAAAAAAATATTTATTAATTTACAATCTCTATGAAAACAATTAGAACCGGAGTATATGCTTTATTAAAATATCAAGACAAAATTATAGTTATAAAAAAATGAAGATGACCTTTTAAGTGACTTTATGATTTGCCTTGATGAAAAATTGAGCATGGAGAAAAAAATTTAGATTCTCTAAAAAGAGAAATTATAGAAGAAATTGGTTTAAAAAAATCTGATTTTGAAGTAGAAAAATTATTAACAGTTGAAGAAGATTTTGTACAACATATTTGGAAAACAGAAGAGAAAGAAGAGCATATTATAGCTATTGTTTATGTTGTAAATATAATTTCTCAAAACATAAATTTAGATTTTATAGAGGAAGGTTGAGATGCTAATTGATTAAAGTTTATAGATTTTAAGGATATCAAAACACCAAAAACAAATATTTTGCAAAAAGTTTTAAAAAAAGTTTAATTTTTTAATAATTTTACATTATGGAAATACAAAATGCATGGTATAGGATAAGTGCAAAAGCTCTCATTTACAATGAAAAAGGAGAATTCCTATTAGCAAAAGAAGATAATTGAGTCTGGGATATTCCAGGGGGATGACTAGACCACTGAGAAAATCCTCAAAATTGTATAAAAAGAGAATTACAAGAAGAAATGTGATTAGAGGTTGTTGATATTTCGGAGAATCCAAAATATTTTTTAACGGCTCATAAAGCAAAAAGCAAAACAAGGCCTTGGATAGCAAATGTTTTTTATGAAGTGAAAGTAAAAAATTTAGATTTTACTCCAAGTGATGAATGTATAGAAATAGGATTTTTTGATAAAAATACAATTAAAAATATTAGTGTTATTGAAAATGTAGAGGAGTTTATAAAATTACTATAAAAAGTATTTGAGAAAGTCTATGAAATTTTTGACAAAATTATTTAAAAACTTACAATTTAAAATGTATTTTATATTTTAAATTTGTTTATTATGGAACACGATAAAAATGCTGAGATAGCAAAGTATATGGAACAATTAACTCCATTAGTAGATTCTGTAAATGAAGAGTTATTTGATAATATTGTTAAGGGTGTATCAAATATAATGTTTAATAGAGATGCTTCTTTGGTTTCTTGCTCTGATGAGAGTGAATTAGATACTATAAAAAATGGATTTATAAAGAAACATTTAGGTTTAGAATGAGAAGAAGCTGAAAATATTTTAGGAGTTGTTTGCTCTAAAATGTCAGGTGTCAAATTCAAATATAGGGCTGTTTTCTATTACTTATTAGCAGAAGAAGCTGGATCTTATAAATAAAGAGATATTTTAAAAAATTATATCTATAAAAATTAATTATTTATTTCTAGAATCTTCACACAAAAAACACTTTAAATTCTTGCATTAAAATAATAAAACACTAAAATCTTTTTAGTGTTTTATTATTTTACTATAAAATTATGAAAAAACTATTTTTTACAAGTTTATTAATATCTTGTTTGTTTTACAATTGAGTATCAGCAGATACTTGTATTCAAATTATTCAGCCAGCTAAAAATATTAAATCTTGAGAATGTAAAGAATTTTCTACACCATGCGATGTTCCAGCTTGATGGAAAAATGTAGATAAATGTGATTCTATAGAGGACAATCAAATAGTTGACAAATTAAAGTGAAAAGAAAAAAAACAATTGGATTTTGATTTTAAATTAAAGAAATTCAATAGTTGTGAGGATATGGAAAAAGTAATGTGAGATTATATTAAATCATATTGGGAAAATAATAAAAGGAATTATCGTAGAGATTTTTTTCTTGCAGGTGATGTTGCTTTTGACAAAGTTGAAGGTATTGATTCTGAAACTAATAGTTTAGATTTTGGAGGTTCTGAAATAAAATCTTTGTCTAAACCTAACATTTCAAAGAATTCTTCAGATGATTATTCTGAAACTAATATACAGGTAAAATGAGTTGATGAGAGTGATATTATAAAGACAGATTGAAAATATATATATTACTACAATGAAAGTGACAAATATGTATACATATCCGATGTGGATTCTAAGGAAGTAGTTAAAAAAATTAATATCCCTAAGAATTTTTATAATCCTGTACTATATGTTTCAAAAAACAGACTAATTATATTATCATCAGGTTATTCTAAAGCTTATTATTGAGATTCATATTGGATAAATAGAAGTCAAAAAACATATACAGTTATTTTTGATACATCAGAAATCTCAAAGCCAAAACTATTAAAATTATATATTAATGATTGAAATCTTACTAAATCAAGAAAAATCTGAAAATATTTATATGTTATAAGTAATAATTCATTTAATATTCCTTACAGAGTATTTTCAGACAAAGAAGATATAGATGTTTCATACCAAAAAATAATTCCAAGAAGTTTTGATGTAGCAAGAACATCAGATTCAGAAAAACAAAATCTAAAAATAAAATGAAAACCTTATCCTTATAATATCAAATCTTGAAAGGTTGCTAAATGTAATGAAATTGAATATGTTTTACCAGATGAAGAAACACTTAAAAAATATTCATTTAATCCTTCATATAATATTATATCAATTATTGACACAGAAGATACTTCTAACGAAGTTAAAACCAAAGTTATAGCTTGAAGTAATTCAGAAATATATATGAGTCTTGATAATCTTTATATGACAAATTATATGTATCAACCATATAATTACTCTTGTCCGATAAATGCAAGATGTATAATGCCTTTTTATTATTGATGAACTACTAATACTCTTGTTCATAAACTATCAGTAGATTGACAACAAGTTAATTATAAAACATCAAATATTATTCCTTGAAGTCCTTTGACTCAATATAGTATGGATGAAAAAGATAGTTACTTTAGAATAATAACAACAACAAATAATTGGAACTGAACTAACGAAAGACATACAGATTTGTATGTTCTTGATACAAATTTGAAGTTAGCATGAAGTCTAGAGAATATGTGAGAGTGAGAGAATTTTCAGTCAAGCAGGTTTATGTGAGATAAATTATTTTTAGTTACATTTAAACAGATAGACCCATTATTTGCAATTGATTTATCAGAGGTAACAAAACCAAAAATTTTATGAGAACTAAAAATTCCATGATATAGTACTTATTTGCATCCATATGATGAAAATCATTTAATAGGTTTGTGATTTGATACTAAAGAAAATAGATGGTGAGGAACAGTTAATGGTTGATTGAAAGTAGATTTATATGAGGTAAATTATGATAGAAAATGTTGAGATGATAATTTAACAGTTGAAGAAAATAAAAAATGTAAATCATGAGACTATAAATGAATAATTGTTAAACAAAAATATAGTCTTACTTATTGAGATAAATGAAGTTCTAGTGAGGCAACTCATAACCCTAGAATGTTTATGTGGAATGCAAAAAAGAAAATGCTTTTTGTACCTTCTAAAATCACAAAAAAATATAATGATGATGATTATAAAAACAAGAGTATAAAACAATGATTATACTTTATATCAATTCATAAAGATAATTGAATTCAAAAGAAATTTATGACTACACATATAGATTTGACTTGATTAGAGGAAGAAAGAATAAAAGAATGCTCTAAATATACCTGAAAAAAATCAGAACCAAAATGTGTTAAGATTATTTGATGAGGAGAATATTGTAAACCATCTAGTGATTATAGATATGTTCCTGAATATTGTTATGAAAGTGCCACAGTTGAAGAATATTTTGCTTCTAAATATTGGAGATATAGAAATGAATTTATAAAAAGATGATTATGGATATGAAATAATGTTTATTCAATCTCAAACAAAAAGATATCAATAAATGATATGGATACATTTGAAGAAAAGTGAGAAATAGAATTTAAATAATTTAAACAAAAAAAAGATTTAAGTAATGTATCTTAAATCTTTTTTTTGTTTACTAAAATATTTAGTAGAAAAAACTGAAGTTAAAGAAATACCTGAAAAACTCCAGATCTAGAAAAAATAATCTTTTTTGCTAATTTTTCTTTAAAAATTTTCTCCCTATGCAAAGGCATAAGTAAAAAAAATTGCAAAAAAATTATCTAAAAAATCTAAATTTTTATTCTTACTAAGGAGTTTTTCAGATATTTCTTAATAATACTATTAATAAGAGAAAAACTAAGATGTTATTTTCTTAAAAAATTTTTAATACAAAAAAATGAAGATATTTATTTGATTTTTTTACTTTTTTTTTTATACTCCAAAAGCTTAATAAACATCTAAAAAATTAAAAATTTTAAAAAATGGAAGAAAAGAAACAAAATCAAGATATTTTGCATGAAAAGATGGTTGTTAATGATATAAAAACTCAAACAATTCATACTGCAAAAACAGAAGAAAATTGACCTGTACACCTTAAATGGGAAGCAAGTTTCAATGGTATATTATTAGAATTAGTTCTAGTAGTATTTTTTGCTGTGTTTTATAAGTTTTTTAAAAACTCAAAAATAATAGTACTTTTTGATATGATGTTTGAAAAAACATATGCTTTTTTTGAAGATATTCTTGGGAATACTGAAAAATCTTGGATAAAGTTGTATATAACAATTATGTTTTTTATAATACTTTTTTCAAACTTATTATGAGTATTTTTAGATTTTTTATTACCTATTTTCTGAGAAAACTTAGAACATTTGATAAAAGTTCCTTCAGCAGATATAAATTTCAATATAGCAATGGCGATTATTTGAGTAGTTATTGTTATATATGAGCAATTTAGACATTTGTGAGTTTGAAAATTTCTTTATGAATATTTTCCTGTTCTATGAAAAAACTATATTCCTTATGAAAAGGGGAAAATGCCAAAATATATAGATTATCCGCTATTTTTCTTAGTTAAAATATTTGATATAATTATATCGTTATTTTTATGAATTTTAGATATAGTTTGACACTTTGCTAAACTAATTTCTTTGAGTTTTAGGCTTTTTTGAAATGTTACCTCTGGGTCTATGCTTCTTATGATGCTAGTATGAGCAGTTTCTTGATTGACTTTAAAACTAACTTGATTTGAGTTTCCAGTAATTGCTCCTCTTTTAATTTATTTACAATGACTACTAGTCGCTTTTATACAAGCATTAGTATTTCCATTACTTATAGCTATATTTATAAAGGTTGCTAAAGTAGATTAAAAAAATATTTAAAAAAACTAAAAAAAAGAACTTATGGAATTTATGAATTATATATGACCTGGTCTTGCAGTTTGATTAGCATGATTATGAGTTGCTATTTGACAATGAATACTTGCTAAAAAAGCAATGCAAGTAATGTGAAAAAAACCAGAATTAAATAGTTTTTTCTTGACTATTACTATTCTTTGAATGGCATTAGTAGAATCAGCAGTTATTTATTGACTTATTGTAGCATTTCAAATCTTATGAAATGATTCAATATCACTTTTGTGATCAATTTGAGCTTGATTGGCAATATGATTAACTTGATTATGAGCTTGAGTATGAGAATGAAAATTAGTGGCTTGAGCTTTGTGAGCGATTGATAAAAACCCAGAATCAAAAGCCAAATTAATGACTTTTATGGTACTATTTATAGCATTAGTAGAATCAGCAGCTATATACTGATTAGTAGTAGCATTTAAAATTCTTTGAGCAGATGAACCAAATATGGCATCTTTTGCTTGAATGTGAATGGCTGTTTGATTTGCATGATTATGAGTAGCAATTTGAGAATGAATTATTGCAGAAAAAGCAATGAGTTTGTTATGAAAAAAATCAAAATTAACTAACTTTTTCCTAACAGTAACTATATTATGAATAGCATTAGTAGAATCAGCAGCTATTTACTGACTTATTGTTTCTTTTGATATATTTAATAATTCAGTATGACTTTATGCAAGTCTTTGAGCATGATTAGCAATATGATTAGCATGACTTTGAGCCTGAGTATGAGAATGACTACTTGTAAAGTGAGCATTAAGAGCAATTGATAAAAATCCGGAAGCTAAATCAAAAATAATGACCTTTATGGTATTATTTATAGCATTGGTAGAATCAGCAGCTATATACTGATTAGTGATAGCCTTTAAAATTCTTTGATCAGATGATCCAAGTATTACATTATTTATATGAATGTGAATGGCTGTTTGATTTGCATGATTATGAGTAGCGATTTGAGAATGAATTATTGCAGAAAAATCAATGAGTTTTTTATGAAAAAAGTCAAAATTAACTAGTTTTTTTCTAACAGTAACTATATTATGAATAGCATTAGTAGAATCAGCAGCTATTTATTGACTGGTTATATCTTTTGATATATTTTCTAAATGAGTATGACTTTATGCAAGTCTTTGAGCATGATTAGCAATATGATTAGCATGACTATGAGCTTGAGTATGAGAATGAATGCTTATAAAATGAGCTTTATGAGCAATTAACAAAAATCCAGAATTAAAGTGAAAAATAATTACTTTTATGGTATTATTTGTTGCTTTGGTAGAAGTTACAGCCATATATGGTCTAATAGTTGCATTTAAAATATTATCAGATTGATGAGCTGATAATATGGCATTTGTATGAGCATGACTAGCAATATGATTAGCTTGACTTTGAGTTGCAATTTGAAGATGATATTTGTCAGAGGATTCATTAGAAGTTATGTGAAAAAATCCAAAAATGTTAAGCTATTTATTGACAGTTTCTGTATTATGAGTTGCATTAGTAGAATCAGCTGCTATATATGCTTTGATAGTTTCATTTCAAATATTATGAACTGAAAATGTTTGAGGTTATGCTTCTATATGAGCATGATTAGCAATATGATTAGCCTGACTTTGAGCTTGAATATGAGAATGAAAACTAGTTGCCTGATCGTTAAAATCTATTTCAAATAATCCAAAGATAAAATGAAAAATAATGACTTTAATGGTATTATTTGTGGCATTAGTAGAGTCGGCAGCTATATATTGATTAGTAGTGGCATTTAAAATATTATGAACAGATGATCCAAATATTGCATCTTTTGTATGAATGTGAATGGCTGTTTGATTTGCGTGATTATGAGTGGCAATCTGAGAATGAATACTTTCTAAAAGAGCTATGGAAAGTATTAGTAAAAGACCTGAAATGTTAAGTTTCTTTTTGACAGTAACTATATTGTGAATAGCATTGGTAGAATCAGCTGCTATATATTGATTGGTTGTAGCTTTTGATTTATTAAATAAAGAAATTGCTTTATATGCTAGTATATGAGCATGATTAGCAATATGATTAGCTTGACTTTGAGCATGAATTTGAGAATGAATGCTTGTTTCTGGTTCTATTTCATCAATTGAAAGAAACCCAAAGATAAAATGAAAAATAATGACATTTATGGTATTATTTATTGCATTAATTGAGGTTACCGCAATATATTGATTTATAATTGCTTTTAAAACAATTGATATTGTAAGAGTAGATTCTGTTGTAGATTCTATGCTTTATATATGAGCATGATTATCAATATGATTAGCATGATTATGAGTTGCAATTTGAAGATGATATTTATCACAAGAGTCTATTGAGATAATGTGAAAGAATCCTAAAGTTATTAGTTTCTTACTAACAGTGTCAATTCTTTGAGTTGCATTAGTAGAATCAGCTGCTATATATGCATTGGTAGTTTCATTTGAGATACTATGAGTAGAAAATATTTTTGCTACTCTTTGAGCATGATTAGCAATATGATTAGCTTGACTTTGAGTGTGAGTATGAGAATGATTGCTTATTAAATGAGCTATGGAATGAATTAATAAAGCTCCTGAATCTAAATGAAAAACTCTGGCATTTATGGTGTTGTTTGTTGCTTTGGTAGAAGTAGTTGCAATTTATTGACTAATTATAGCCTTCAAAGTTTTATGATAATAAAAGCTAAAAATATATTTTTAATGTTTAATAAAAAGTTGTTATGGATGATTTAAAATTATGAGTAGTAATTGCTCAAATAATAAATTTTTGATTACTTTTCTTTGTTTTTAAGTACTTTCTTTGAGATAAACTTTCCAAAGCAATATGAGAAAGAAGAGAAAAATTAGAGAAGATATCAAAAGTAGATTCTGAATGTAGAGAAAGATTAAATGATGCTAATAAAAAAGCTGAAGATATATTGTCAGAAGCAAAAAATAAATCTAATAATATGATATCGCAAGCTGAGAATTTAGCAAAAAACAAGAAAAATGAAATTATTTCTAATGCAAAAAAAGAAGCGGAGGGACTTATTGAGTCAGCTACTAGAAGTATGGAAAAAGAAAAACTTTCTATGATAAATTCTTTAAAAACAAATGTTATGGATTTAGTTATAAAATTGAATTCAAAAGTTTTTGATAAAAACACTCTTAATAAAGCTTTTGTAGAAAAAGAAATTGAAATGATGAAATAATAAATAATTAAAATATTATGAATATAGAAAAATTAAACAAATCAGATCTACAAAAATTACTCAAATCTCTTAAATTTTATAGAAATGTTAAATCTAAACTATGAAATAGGTGAAAAAGAATTTTTGATAGAGTATATAACTGAAAATCTTTTTATAAAGTTGAATATTTTTCAAAAATGGATAAAAGTGATGTTTGGGATGAAGCAAAAAAGGTATATAAAAAATCTTTTTGAATTTCTTTAGATAAAAAAGAAGTACTTTTTATAAAAAATGATAGTATTTTATGATGAATAATTGTTTTTAAAGACGATGAAATAGTAGACTTGAGTTTTTCTAAAATAAAAAATTCTTTGAAAAAAGAATAAAAAAATAAATATATTACAAAAAAATGCTCTAGTTTTGTTTTAAAATCAGTATAAAATAATGGTTTTGTAATAAAATTAGAAAAAAAAATAATTTTAAAATTTTAATAAATAACAAGATGTCAAAAGACTTATTAAATAATATTATAAAAGATATTGAACAAAGAATTGATAGTGCTGAAATAAATCCTGATGTAGAAAACATCTGAGAAGTATTTTATTTATGAGATTGAGTTGCTAATGTATCTGGTTTGAGAAATGTTTGTTATAATGAAGTTGTTTCATTTGATTCTGGTGCTACATGAGTAGCATTGAACCTAGAGGAACATTATGTTTGAGTCGTTATATTAGAATGATTCAAGTGAATAAAAGAATGAGAAAAAGTTAAATCTACTTGAAGAATCTTAGAAGTTCCAGTTTGAAAAGCTATGATTTGAAGAGTAGTTGATGCTTTATGAAATCCTGTAGATTGATTATGAAAGATAAAGACAACAGAAGCTTTTCCAATAGAAAGAGTGGCTACTTGAGTAATGGAAAGAAAATCAGTTTACGAGTCTTTAGAAACATGAATAAAAGCAATTGATGCTTTGGTTCCTATTGGTAGATGACAAAGAGAATTAATAATTTGAGATAGACAAACTTGAAAAACGCAAGTTGCAATAGATACTATATTAAATCAAAAAGGTTTATGAGTTACTTGTGTTTATGTTGCTATTTGACAAAAAGAATGAAAAGTAGCTAGAATAGTTGAAGAATTAAGAAAAAGATGAGCTATGGATTATACAATTATTGTAACTGCTTGAGCTAGTGATCCTGCCGCAATGCAATACTTGTCTCCTTATACTGGTTGTGCAATTGCTGAATACTTTATGATGAATGGTGAACACTCATTAATAGTTTATGATGATTTATCTAAACAAGCAAATGCTTATAGAGAAATGTCTCTTTTACTTAGAAGACCACCAGGTAGAGAAGCTTATCCTTGAGATGTATTTTATCTTCATTCAAAATTACTTGAAAGATCTGCAAAATTAAGTGATGAATTATGATGAGGTTCTATGACAGCTCTTCCAATTATAGAGACTCAAGCTTGAGATGTTTCTGCTTATATTCCTACAAATGTAATTTCTATTACTGATGGACAAATATTTTTAGAATCTGATTTATTTAATTCTGGACAAAAACCAGCAATTAATGTTTGACTTTCAGTTTCAAGAGTATGATGATCTGCACAAATAAAAGCTATGAAGAAAGTATCATGAACTCTTAAGTTAGACTTAGCTCAATATAGGGAACTGGCTGCATTTTCACAATTTGCATCAGATCTTGATGATGCTACTAAAAAACAATTAGATAGGGGGGAAAGAATGATGGAATTATTAAAACAAAATGTATATTCTCCAGTTATAGTCCAAAAACAAATAGCTGTACTATATGCAGGTGCTAAATGATATTTAGATTCAATAGAAGTTTCAAATATTAAAAAATTTGAAGATGAACTATATTCTAGTTTGGAAGAAGAAAAAACAATTATTGAGGATATTAAAGCTAATAATGTCTTATCAGAGAAAAGTGAAGAGAAATTAAAAGGTCTTATAGAAAAAGTTATAGAATTGAATAAATAATAAAAAAATAATTTATGTCATCAACTAAAGAAATTAAAAGAAAAATTACTTCAATCAAGAATACTGGGAAAATAACTAAGGCTATGGAGTTAATTTCAACTGTAAAAATGAAAAAAGCTCAAGATTTGGTTTTGGAGAAGAAAGATTTTGTTTTTGAAATGCTTAAAATATTTCTAAGAGTAGAAAAGCATTTATCAGATTTTCCTATTTTTAATGAATGAAAATGAAAAAAAACATTAGCTGTCATTATAACTTCTAATAAATGACTTTGCTGAGGTTATAATATAAATGTTATGAAAAAAGTAAGTAATTATATTAAGGAAACTTGAGAAGAATTAGAGTTTATATCATTATGAAAAAGATGAGCCCAGTTCGTTGCTAAAACATGAAATAAGTTGCTTGCGGATTTTTCTGAAGAATTTTCTGATAATATTGAGCCGATTTTTGCAATGAAGATATCAAAACTTATGAAAGAAGAGTTTTTGAGTTGAAATTATAAAAAAGTAGTAGTTTTTTATAATTATTATGTAAATACTATTAAACAAGTTCCTTCAGCTAAAGTAACCTTGCCGGTTAAACAAGATAGTTTGAAAGTTTATCTTGAGAAAATAGCTTGACAATTCTTTGATTTAGAAGAAGAAAAAAAGAAGATAGACTGAATTCATTGATACGCAGTTGAACCTTCTGTTTCCAAAGTTGCTGATGAAGTTTTGCCAATTATACTAAATATGATGTTTTTTGATACTATTTTAGAAGCAAAAGCCTCTGAGCATTCTTCTCGTATGATTGCTATGAAAAATGCCAAAGATAGTGCAAATAAGATAGCTGATAAATTAACTCTTAGTTATAATAAGGCAAGACAAGCAGCTATTACTAGAGAAGTATCGGAGATTACAGCCTGAGTTGAGTCAATGAAGGATTTATAGTTTATTTTTAATAATTAGAATATGCCAATAGCATTTAAATGTATACTAAATTTTATCTACTACCTGATTTATAGTTTTATCTGAATTTTTATTTGAGATTTATTTTATTGATGAATTTTGTATCATTTTTGAAAAAATATTCCCTGACCTTCAGATCCGATACATATCAAAATAGCTTTGGCTGCGTGTTTATTTGTATTAGTATCTACTGTTATATTAAGAAAATATTTTTATATTGAGTTATCTACAAACAAAAAATAATTAAACTAAAAAATAATAAATTTTAAAAAATAATAAAGAGATTATGCATAAATGAATAATTAAAAAAGTAGTATGAGTTGTAATAGATGTAGAATTTACAGATGGATATATTCCTAGTATTTATGAAGCTTTGGAAGTAAAATCAAAATCTATAAATGTTACTTTAGAAGTACAACAACAGCTTTGAGATGGTGTTGTTAGAACTATTGCCATGAATGCTGTTGATTGATTAAAAAGATGAATAGAAGTCAAAGCTTTATGAACACCAATTAAAGTTCCTGTTTGAGAAAAAGTTCTTTGAAGAATGTTCAATGTTTTGTGAGATCCAATTGATTCTGAGGAAAAACCTAAAACAGAGTTTAATGATCCTATTCATAGAGAGTCTCCTAAGTTTAAAGATCTTTCAACTCAGGCAGAAGTTTTTGAAACAGGTATAAAAGTAGTTGATTTGATTGCTCCAATGCTTAAATGATGAAAGGTAGGTCTTTTTTGATGAGCATGAGTTGGTAAGACAGTAATTATGCAAGAGTTAATTCATAATATTGCATCAGAACACTGAGGTTACTCAGTAGTTGCTTGAGTTTGAGAAAGAACTAGAGAATGAAATGACTTATATCATGAAATGAAAGATTCATGAGTTATAGACAAAACTGCTATGGTATTTGGGCAAATGAATGAAGCTCCAGGACCTAGAGCAAGAGTTGCTTTGACATGATTGACTATGGCAGAACATTTCAGAGATAGAGAAAAAAAAGATGTACTTTTATTTATTGATAATATTTTTAGGTTTACTCAGGCATGAAGTGAAATATCAGCACTATTATGAAGAATACCTTCAGCAGTAGGTTATCAACCTACTTTAGCCACTGATATGGGTGCTCTTCAAGAAAGAATTACATCAACTAAAAATGGTTCAATTACTTCTGTACAAGCTGTATATGTTCCAGCTGATGACTTAACTGACCCTGCTCCAGCTACTACTTTTGCTCATTTAGATTCTACTATTGTACTAAATAGATCAATTGCTGAATTATGAATATATCCTGCTGTAGACCCTTTGGATAGTAATTCTACGGTTCTTGATCCTGATATAGTTTGAGAAGAGCATTATAATGTTGCTAGAGAAGTTCAAAGAATTCTTCAAAAATATAAAGAATTGCAAGATATTATAGCGATTTTAGGTATGGATGAATTATCAGAAGAAGATAAACAAACTGTTTGAAGAGCAAGAAGGGTTCAGAAATTCTTATCTCAACCTTTCTTTGTAGCTGAACAATTTACAGGTACTCCTTGAGTATATGCTAAATTATCTGAAACAGTTTCAGGTTTTAAAAGAATACTAGATTGAGAGCTTGATCATATTCCTGAGAATTATTTTATGTATAAAGCTTCTGTGGAAGATGTTATTTCTCAGTTTGAAAAAGAAGAAAAATAAGAATATATTAACTTAAAAAATTATGAAATTAAAAATATTATCATTCTCTGGTTGAGGTTTTAGTTCAGAAAGTGTAAAATCAGTAACATTAATGACATGAGGTTGAGAATTGACTATTTTAGAAGACCATTGTCCACTTTTGGCTAGTATGAAGCCTTCAACCATGTATATTATTTATACAGATGAAAACTGAGTTGAAAAAAGAGATGACTTTGCAGTTTGATCATGAGTTGTTGAAGTTAGTAATTCTTCTGTCAAAGTTATGTCAGATATGTTTATTGATATAGAGGATTTAGATAAAGAAAAAGCAGAGAGAGAAAAGTTTGAAGCAGAGAAATTAATGGAGAAGTATAAAAACTCTGATAAAGTAGTTGATATGGATAAGTTTATTGAGGCAGAAGATATGTTATTAAAGTCTATTGCTCAATTAAAACTATCAGATAAAGAAAGGAGATAATAATTTATTAATTAATTATAAAAATATGAATTTTTTTCACGATATTGAAATTACAAATGATAATTTTCAAACAATAAATGCAGTTCTTGAAATTCCAAAGGGTAGTCAAGTAAAATATGAGTTTGATCACAAAACTTGAGCCATATGGGTAGATAGAGTTTGAAAAACTCCAATTAGTTATAGTTTTAATTATGGTGATTTACCACAAACTTGGAATAGTTGAGATAATGATCCACTTGATGTTATTATTTTGTGTTCACATCCTTTGGCTGTAGGTACTATAGTTCCATGTAGAGTAATTTGATGATTAAAAATGATAGATTCATGAGAAGATGATTATAAAATTTTGGCTGTAGCTGATGATAAATATTATTCAGATGCTAATTCTTTTGAAGATATTAGTAAAAAGGAGTTAGAAGATATAGAATATTATATGCTTCATTATAAAGATTTACATTGAAAGAAAGTTGAATTAGAGTGATGGGATTCAAAAGAAAATGCTATTGCTAGATTAGAGGAATGTCATAAAGAATACAAAAATAAGTTCCAAAAATAATTTTTCTTGGATTGTTAAGATTATATTATTTGAAACAAAATATTTTACAATTTCTGAATTTTATCTACTATTTTCAGTGTAAAAGTATTTTTCATTCAAAATAATATAATCTTTTTTTGATTATCGAAGTTTCGTTATTTGAAACGGCATATTTTAGAGTTTCTGAATTTTATCTACTATTTTCAGTGTAAAAGTATTTTTTATTCAAAATAATATAATCTTTTTTTTGATTATCGAGGTTTCATTATTTGAAACGGCATATTTTAGAGTTTCTAAATTTTATTTGCTATTTTCAAATGTTCCTTAAGGTTATACTAAATCATTTTTTATATAAATAGCATATTTTAGTCTAAAAGCTTCTTTTAGTTCTCTTTCTTTTCTCTCTAAAGAGGGACTTTTAAACATTTGAGCTTCTTCCAAAGCTGTTAATATGTCATCAACTTCTTTCAATGCTTCAGAAGTAGTATATCACTCAAAATCTAATTTTCATAAAAAACCATTTTCATCTGTTATTATATTTTTAGAGTTATCAAGCATTATATTATTTTCTCAATTTCTCCTACTAAATATAGTATAATCTCATTTATTAGAAATAGTTTTTATTCATTGTTCATTAAGTTCTAAATAATTGTTAATTATATCTTTTATATTTTTGTTAAACCCTTCTATATTATCTTGGATTTCTTCTGGAAGAGAGTCTGCTTCTTCCATTTCTTCTGGAAGAGAGTTTGTTTTTTTCTTTTTTAGAAATTCTTGAATTTTTTTGTATCATGCTATATCTCTTTCAGTTATTTCTCATTTTTCTAACAAATCTTTTAAAATTTCTCAATTGTCAATTTCACTATTTGCATTTTCTTCTAAAAAACTAGCTTTATTAAAAGAAAATAATAAATTTTTGTATAAAATCATAAGTATCATTTAAATATTATATACTAAAATAATATCATATTTTTGATTTATACACAAAAATTTTTACTAAGGATTATCAACTCATCATTTTGACCAAGGATTACATCTGATAACTCTCCATAAAGATTTTAAAATAGCTTTTACAAAAGAATATTTTTTAAAACATTCTTTACTATACTCACTACAACTAGGGAAATACCTGCAGTATCCATAAGGATATTTTCTTTTTCAGTTAGGTGAATGGTCAGGACTGAAACTTGCTTGATAATAAGAAATAAGTCTCACAAAAAATTTGTTTAAGGGGCTTATTTTTTTTTCTCAATTATTTTTATGTTTATTGCACATAGAAGATTTACTTTTAAATAATTTTGATTATTATTGTTACTAATATAATTAAAACAATTCTTTATGCAAAGATTTTATCTTCCATCACTTTCTTTTTTAGATAATGCTTTATTATTAGAAGATAAAGATATTATTTTTCAGCTTGTAAAAGTTCTTAGAATTAGAGTTTGAGAAGAAGTTATTTTTTTTGATTGAAAAACTAATATTGATTATTTGTTTTTGGTAAAAGAAATAGATAAAAAAAGTATATTATTCTCATTCAAAGCAAAAATAGAAAAAGTTGTTGATAAAAAAGTTAAACTACATTTATACCAAGCTATTCCCAACAAATTATCAAAAATAGAATATATAATTCAAAAATGAGTAGAAGTGTGAATTAACAGTTTTATTTTTTTTTCATCGAACAGAAGTCAAAAACTTATTCTTTCAGATAAAAAAATCCTTAGATTAAATAAAATAATTATAGAAGCAGTAGAGCAAAGTAATCAGAATATAATTCCAAAACTAGAAATAAAACAAAATATATCTTTAGAGAAATTAATTCTTTCAAATAACAAAGAATTTGCAGAGAATTTATTTTTTCATACATCAGAAGAAAATACTAAGAAACTAAAAGATATAAATACTTTTTCAAATAAAGATATAAATATTTTTGTTTGACCAGAGTGATGATGGAGCAAAGAAGAAATCTCTAGAATTGAAAAACTATGATATACAAAAGTTTGTTTATGAAATAATATTCTAAGAACAGAAACAGTATGAATAGTTGTTTGATTCTTTTTAATGGAAAAATAGAAATCTCATTATTTTCAGATGCTTCTTAAAACTTAGAATTTTCAGAAAAATAAAATTATTTTTTATATTTAGAAATGATTAAAAATATTGTCAATATATAAAAGTTTGTTATTTTAAATATTATTTTATAATAAGTTATGTTAACTTATATGTTATAAAAAAATATTATGAAACATAAAAAGAAATGATTTACTGTTGTTGAACTTGTTACAGTAATGATTATATTGATAATATTCGCTACTATATGATTTATGTCATATTGAGGATATCTAATGTGAGTTAGGGATACTAGCAGAATAACTCAAGTAGCTTGAATTAATAAGTCATTAAATTCCTATTGAATAAAAGCTCCTTTGCCTCTCCCTGATGATTATGTAACTGTAGAAGTTGCAGGTTGAGTAATTTGATATCAATGATATGCTTGAAAAGAAGTGTTAAGAGATATAAATTACAAAAAATGATGAAAAGACCCACTAGATAATCAGTATTTCACTTACTATCTAACTAAAAATAGAAAGCACTCTCAAATGCTTGCTTTGTTAGAAGCTGAACAAGTTGCTTTTAACTGAACTACTCAGACATATGCAGATGCTTGAAAATATGAAGATAGAATAATACATGTGTTTTGAAAGCAATTATGAGTTTTGACAGAAGATTTAACAAATACTCCTATTCAAGAAGTAGAAAGTATAAAATCAGCAAAAAAACTTAATCTTACTATAGCAACTACACAAAAATATAGGGCTAGTTTTAAAGACAAGGATTTTGTTGTTAAACCATGAAACGATTTAGTTATTCTAAAAGAGGTTGCTGAATTATGATGAGAATGATGTACAGGGGTATCATGAGAAATAGTTTGTAATACTAATACAGTTTGAATTAAAATAAAATGAGATGATGAAAACTGAAGAAAATGGTCAGATGATTCATTTGCTAAATCTTGTAATGATTATAGAAGACCTCCAGCTTGATATTTTTATGAATGAGATATAGGGAATTGAGTTTATGTTATAGAAATATCTTCAGATGGAAGTTTTTATCAAAAAAAAGTTTATTGTGATATGACTTTAGATTGATGAGGATGGACTTATGCAACAAAGTTTGTATGAAAAGGTAGTCTTTTTAAACCACAAATAACTGCGAATCCATCAACATTTGAATGAACATCTGTAATTTCTATGGCAACAATAGATCATGCTTGGTCAATTGATAATACTCCAAAAAAAGATATTATGATTAAGTGTAAAACTACAAATGAAAACTTAAAAAAATATGAAATTCCTTTTATTATAAAGGATTATAAAAGTGGTGATTTGAACAAATTAATGGGACCATTTTTTTCTCAATTTTCTTCACAAAATTTGAATGCGAGTTGGAATTGAAACAATTATGTTTTAAGTAAACAATTTTTATGATGAAATTTTTCAATTAAAGATAATAGTACTTCAAAAATGCTTTGGAAACTAAATTCATGAAATACTTTATATTCTAGCGACTTATGATTTGATCCATCGCCAGCTTATTCTCCAACAGTGTTTACACAAACTCTAGATGAAAATAATTATTGTATAACAGCTATTAGGTAATAATAGCTGTTTCTTTTGTAATAAAATTACACAAAAAAATTAAAATTTGACAATTATATCTTTTTGTATAGAATTATTTTACAAAATACAAAAATTGGGAGATAGAAATGAAAATTTTACTAGTTTTTTTTTGTTCATTTGTTTCGGCAAATGTCTCAGCAAGTCCAGTAAAACTGGATTTTGTTGGGGGTAATGGCTTAGAACTTATAGTCGAATTTGATTTAGAGCTACTTTCCTCTGATTCTAGTTCTGACTATTTTGGGGCTCCCAAGATATTGGGGGGGATGGACCTAAATAAATATACATTCAACCACTCTATCACGTTCTATGACCATTGGGGAGGACTCTTATTTGAAGAATCCTATGGAACACCGGTTAAAATAATCAACTCAAAAATTGTTGGAACACAAGATCTTTCTCTTGATTATACTCTCCCAGTTGAAGAGTTTTTAAACTCTTCGATTGGAGCTGTTTGGTGGTTTCTTGAGGAAGATACTTCTATAGGTCTTTATGATTTACAGCAGGTGTCTTTCACCAGCTGGGAGTACATCACTCCCAGCCCAGTCCTAACCCCTGCCCCCCTAGCTTTGCTAGGGATCGCGGGTGCAGCCCTCCTATTAAGGAAGAAACAAAAATTAAAATAAAAGAAAAAAATATAGAAAAAGGTTGGAGTTACCTGCACAAGGATGTGCAGGTTTTTTTGTGTAGAAAATTAATTAATTAATTAATTTTTAAAATTACTTTTTGGACATTATTTGTTATTTGGAAACCTTATTACTGACTTATAAATGTTAAAAACTACTACTTGTATTTTTATACGGAAACTCACAAAAAAAATAAAAAATTTTACAATTGTACTTTTTTATATAAGATTATTTTTGCAAATACAAAAACCAAAAGAGGAAAGAAAATGAAATACTTTGTTTTTTTATTAGTTTTTTTATCTCAGCCACTATTGGCTACTGATATAAAATTATATTTTGAAAACGGCTGGGAAGTTACTTTTGATGATGGAATAGTTTTTGAAGGATATTCTACATCTTATGGACCTCCTACATTTGGGGGCGCAGCTCCAGTTCACGAGACAACGTTATTCTCAGCAACTACTGAGATGCTTGGAAGTTATCTTTCAATATCGGAGGTATCTTTAACGTCATCTCCATCTTACGGATTAGAAGAATCATTTATCAGTCTTGATAATCCCTATTATACAGGAAATAACTTGCTAGGTCTTCTGGACTCTTTGTTAGGACAACAAACAGATTATGGATATAGTAACAATTTAACAGGAGTTTATGACTCTGGTGTAACTATTTTTACTGATTGGGAGTATGTCAGTGCTCCTCCTACTCAAGTCCCTGCTCCCGCCCCCCTAGCTTTGCTAGGGGTAATAGGCTTTCTCCTTGCATTTGTAAAGAAGAAAAAACAAAAAATAAAATAATAGAAAAAGGGTTAGAGTTACCTGCACAAGGATGTGCAGGTTTTTTTTGTGTAGAAAATTAATTAATTAATTAATTTCTAAAATTACTTTTTGGACATTATTTGTTATTTGGAAACCCTATTATTGACTTATAAATGTTAAAAACTACTACTTATGTTTTTATAAGGGTAATTACAAAAAAAAAATAAAAAATTTGACAAAAGTTCTTTTATATATAATATAAAGTTGTCTGAAAAACATTAGGAGAATATTTGGATGAGAGTTTTTACTGCTGTCTGTTTTTTTGTTTTTTCTCAGCTATCTTATGGAAGTTTAATACAATTAAATTTCCAGGAAGTTGACACTGGAGAGTTATTTACTTCCCAATTTGATGATGGTATTCTGCCTCAATCGGCAGGACCTACTACCTTTTTCGGACCACCTGTTATCACAGGTGGGTACGAGCTTGTAAATTACGGCATCAAAGATGCTGTAACAATCCTTGAAGATGGATATTACTTCTTCATGGATAACTCATACTATGATGAAGACTATACAAAATCTAACTCAGGGAGTATCTTTACAGAAGATCCCTCATTGAATTTTTCTTTACCATTGGTAGACTTTTTAAACTCAGCCTTAACAGCTGAGTGGTACTATTTGTACGGTTCTTATACTGGTTTTTATCAGTATAAGATGTTAAATTTTACTGATTGGGAGTATGTCAATGCTCCTCCTAGCCAAGTCTCTGCACCTGCAACCCTAGCTTTGTTAGGGTGTGCAGGTGCAGGCCTCCTATTGAGGAGGAGGAAACAAAAATCAAAATAAAAGAAAAAAAATAAAAAAAGGTTGGAGTTACCTGCACAAGGATGTGCAGGTTTTTTTGTGTAGAAGTTAATACTTTTTGTTAAAATAATTTTATTCATTTATTTTCTTTAAACCATCTTTTATGGATTTTATAATCACTCATCATTCTTTCAACCTCTTGCCGAAAGTGTTTTGAGTGATTCATTTCTTTTAGATGTGCTAATTCATGAATTATTACATAATCTATAGATTTTGGAGGAGCAAACATAAGATAATAAGTAAATCTAATATTTTTTTTACTATTACAACTTCACCATCTTCACTTTGCTGAACCTATTTTTATAGAATTAACCTCTAAATTAAACTTCTCTATAAAATAGATAGTTCTTTTGATTATATAATCTTGGGCTTGCTTTTTATAAAAAGAGATTATTTTTTCTTTCCTTTCTTCTTTTGAAAGATTTTTATCAATATAAAAGTTATTATTTTTAAATAAAATTCAATTTTCTAGATTTTCTTTTTCATTAACTTTGTATTTTTCTCATAAAAACAAAATTTCATCTAACAAATCACAAAAAAAATTATTTTTGATTTTTTCTCTGTGTTTTTCTATCCATTTTTTATGCTTGTCAATAAAGTTATTTATACTAGAGTTAGTCATAAAAAAAGGGGCTTTAACAATAAGATTTCAAGATTTATCTAATTTCAGTGTTATAGACTTTCTTATAGATTTTATAATTTTTGTATTATAATTCATTTATATTATTTTTTAAGGAAAAATTAGCAAAAAAGATTATTTTTTTCTAGATTTGGAGTTTTTCAGATGTTCCTTAAATACTTTTATAAAGATACTTTAATCAGCTTTTATCAAGTTCTTTTTTGAACTTCAGATCGGTATAAAAATCCAACAAAAATATAGCAACAAAAGTATTTGTTATTTCAACAACTTTTATTGGTTTTTCTGAAAAATTATCAAAATCATTTTTATCTTTGGAATAAACATAATAATTTTTCTTGATTCTAACAAGATCTTCTATTTTTTCAATATCAATTACATCATAAAGTTTTGATAATTGATTCATAATTTGATCAATTTCAACCTTTTCGCTATGAAATCACACAAGAAAATGAGCTTTTCACTCATTATCAAAAGTCAAATTCATATCGTCAATATTATAATTCCTTTTTCTTATTAGATTTGCTATTCTATTCAATACTCAAACATCATTTTGAGCAATTATGTTTATATATTTTATATTATTTCATTTATTTTCCATATTTATTATTATTTAAGTTATATTATTTCACAATAGTATTTTCAAGAGATGTTCCAGGAGCAACCATTGGGAAGATATTTTCTTCATTTTTTGTTATTTTTACTTCAATAACTGATGGTTTTTTTGATTTGAATTCTGTTTCTAAAGTTTTTTTTAGGTCTGATTCATTGTCAATTGAGTATGACTTCAAACCATAAGCTTCTCAAAGAGCTTTAAAATTAGGAGAGCTAATTGGTGTTGAAGAATAGTTTTTCTCATAAAACATATCTTGCCATTGTCTTACCATTCACAAGAAATTATTATTCATAATTATTACCTTTATATTCAAGTTATAATCTTTTAATAATTGCAATTCTTGTATATTCATCTGTATTCATCAGTCTCATGCTATAACAACTACAGTTTTATCAGGATTTGTAATTGAAACTCCTATTGCTGTGGGAAGAGCAAATCACATAGTTCAAGAACCTCCAGAAGTTAGCCATGAGCAGGTATTTTTTACTTTTATAATTTGTGCAGCCCACATTTGATGTTGTCATACATCTGTTAGGAATATGTAATCTCCAAGATTTCACTCAGTATTTCTATTAATATTTTGTAGAGCATTTTTTACAGAAAATTGCTCAGTTTCCCAAATAAAAGGTTTCTGAGTATTCCAATTATCAATTTGTTTTTTCCATTCCTCTATATTTAAAGGTTTTAATTTATTAGTATTAATTATTTTTTCTAAAAAATATCTAGCATCACAGCAAACAGGAATATCTGTTTTTACTAATTTATTTAGTTCAGCTTTATCTACATCGATATGAATAACTTTTGCATTTTTTGCAAATGAATCATATGTTCAAACAATTCTATCATCAAATCTTGAACCGATATTTATTATCAAATCAGCATTTGAAGTTGCTAAATTCGCATGATAAAATCAGTGCATACCAAGCATTCATAAATAGTTTTTATTTGTTTCATTTAAGACTCATTTAGCATGTAGAGTAGAAACTGTAGGTATTCATAAAGTGTCTACGAATTTTTCTAATAACTTTTCTGCGTTAGAAAGTTTTACTCAGTTTCAAATTAGGGCTACTGGTTTTTTCGAGGAATTTAAGGAATCTATAATTTTTGAAATAGTATGCTCTGACATATCGTATGATTTCTCTTTTTTATTTTCCTCAAATCTAGTTACTTTGGTATTTCATTCAAATATTTGGTTTTGTACATCTTTAGGTAAATCTATATGAACAGGTCAAGGTCTTCATTCATTAATTAATCTAAAAGCTTCATTTATTATTCTAGGAATATCATTTGCATCGTTAATTAAAAAGCTATGTTTTACAAAACTCATAGTTGCTCCTATAGTATCCATTTCTTGGAATACATCAGACCCCATTGCGCTATATGGGACTTGTGCAGATATAAAAATCATTGGAACACTGTCCATATAAGCATCAAATACTCATGTTAGAGCATTGGCTGCTCAAGGTCAACTAGTTACAAGACAAACTCATACTCACTTTTTTGTACGAGATTGTCATTGTGCTGCAAAGGCCGCTGCCTGCTCATGTCTTACAAGAATATGTTTAATGTTTTTACAACTATTAAGCTTGTCATAGAAGGGGATATTAGCTCATCCAGGATATCAGAATATTGTTTTTACTCAGTTAGCTTTTAGACTTTCTAAAAAAATATCTGCTCAAGTGTATTTCATATTAATTTTTTAGTAATTAAAAAATCCTCTTTTTTATAAAGAGGATTAATTGGTTGTTAGATTAGTTATTAATGAGATTATTATAACGAAACAAAAATCCTCTACCTTGCTTGATAGTGATTAATAACAAAATGACTAATAAATTAATTTGTTTCATTTTTTCTCATTAAAAACTTATATTTTATATATAATGTTTATTAAATAAAAAGCAAATTTTTTTCTCAAAAATATATAAACTTGAAAAGATTTTGTATATTTATGCATATTATTTATCTTTTACTCTCTAAATATTTATAAATTTTTCATTCATAGTAATCTAATAAAAGTTTAATAGCATCTAGAGTGTATTCTTCAGATATTTCTATTTCTGGTATATATAAATCATCACTTATATAATTAGAAAATTCTTCAATTCATTTTGCTTCAATCATCATATCTTTGCATATAATATCAACTTGTTTTTTTAAGTCATTATAGTTACCGTCAAACCTTGAAGTATACCTTGAGATTGAACTATCTATTATTTTTTTAACAATTATTTTTGTCTTTTGTCGGAAATCTTTTATATTTTTTTTACTTTTTTCTTTTTCTTTAAGATAATAAACATTATTATTTTCTCATTCATCATCTTTCTTAATTTTGGTACTTTCTAATTTTTTTTTCTTTTTGATATAATGGATATTATTGTTTGGTTTTGTTTTTTTATTTAAATGTTCGTAAACTATTGAACTATAATCTCTTAATAAAATTTTTATTGCTTTTAAAGTATATCCATCAGATATTTTTACTTTTGATTTTAATAAATCATCTCTTACATAATTAGAAAACTCGTCAATTCATTTTGCTTTAATAAACATATTTCTACGAATAGTATCAATTTGCTTTTTTAAATCATCAGGTAAGGAGTCATATTCTGATTTAAACTCACCATTTGTTTGTTGTTTATATGAAACATTTCTTGACTTATACCATGCAATTCAATTTTCAATTATTTTTTCAATAATTTTACTTTCTTCTTCTTCAAAATTTTTTATATTTTTCTCAATATTTTCTATACTTTTATCTCTATTAATAAAATGTACATTCACTCTTTCTCATATATTTTTCTTTTTTGTTTTAGTTCTTGGAATCTTTTCTTTGTTACTTGGAAATTTTAATATTTTTGCCATAATTATTTATTAATTACTATAAATTCTAACTATAATTACTTTACAAGTTAATTATATATTTTAAAATATTTATATCAAATCCTTTTTCTCAGAAAAAATTTGATATAAATTAAAAAATGATTATTACTATATAAGTTCTATAATATTTTTTGTTTTTAAAACACTTGTTCTTCTTTAATCTTACATTAAATAGTTTTAGAGTAATATCTAAAAAGCTAAAAAACAGCAGGTAAATAGTTTGCTAAAGTTTTTTAGCCTTTTTTTATTTTTATTTTGTTTAAGTATATTGTTATGAAAGATAAATTATCTTTAAAAAGGAATAAAAGCCTATTATTAACCACAACATTTTCTGCTTTATTGTCAAATTCACAGATAATAAATTCATTGGAATGAGGTACAACTTTTGATATAAATTCAAATCAACCTTTTTCATATTTAGAAATAAATTGACCATATTGAAATAATCTTTTAGTATGAGAAACAGATGAAAATGGAACATTAAAAAGTGTTGATAAGCAGACTTTGATAAATAACTTAAACGATTTGTGATATTCCGATCCAGAAAATACTCCTATAAATATTATAATATATTCAGAGTCTTGATCAAAGTCATCAATTTTAGAAATGCCAGATTATAATGTTACTATTAGTTCATATTCTACATTTGTTGAAAGAATAATAGATGGTAAGTGGCACTCTAAAGTTTATGAATATATGGATAAAAATAGTCTAGACATAAATACTTCTAACGGTATGCAAGTTTTAGTAGATTATTTAAGGCAAGAAATATCTAATTTAGTATGATGATTAAATTCTAAATATGGTTTAAAAGATGTAGACAATAATTGAATAATAAATAATTATGATTTACAACATAACCCTGATTTGCATACAAATCTAGGTATTGAATTTGAGGCTCATTGATATAATAATGCATTACTCTATTGAACAGAAGAATTAAAAAAGGAGATAGAGTCTAAAATACTAGCTTGACTTAAATTGGAACCCAATACTTGAGTCTCTAATAATTCAAATTTAATCACTAAACCATGATTTAGCATAGAATTATTATGAGATAATTTAAAAATAGTAACTGAATTAAATGCACCTTATGCATTGGTACAAATAAATAATTCTTTATGAGAAAATTTATATTATTGAAACATTAATTCTAATTGAGATCCATTATTAATTGATAAAAATGTTATAGCAGATGAAACAACGGATTTTAGAATAGTTATAAGTTGATGATGGCCAGAATTACCTAATATTTTAGATTCGTGAATTATAAATTTTTCAGATTTTTGAATAGAAAAACAACCTGATAATAATTCTACAAATAATGATACAACAGATAATGTAGAAGACGAAGCAGATAATGAAGATAATACAAATTCGGCGGATATAAATGCGATAGATGAAAACCCCACATTTGGTCTTTATTCAGCTTTTCCAAATTGTAGTTTAGAAATACTAGATCCATTTTGAAATAATATATTATCCTGAAAAACAGATAATGAATGAAATTTATTAAATATATCTAAAGAAGACTTAATAAATCAATTAGAATTAAATTGATATGATAGAGATACACCAGTAACTATTAGGATAAATTCATGAAATGAGACTTGATATGTTTCATCTATTTGACTTATTCCCAAAGAGGCTATGGCGGTAAGTACGGTATCAACTCTTATAGAAAGAGAGATAAATTGAGAACGGTTTAAGAAGATATATAGTTATTTAGAATCTAATAGATTAGATCCTTCAAATAATCAACAAGATGTTCCAATTTTTATAAATTATCTAAAATCTTCTATAAATAGCTTAGTTTTATGATTAAATAACAAATATTGATTAACAGATATCAATAAGGATTGAGAATTTACAAATTATGATATTTTACATTTTCCAAATAGACATACTAGTTTAAACTCATTATTAGAAAGTTCTTGATATAACTACAGTTTACTTAATGGAACTGAAAGTGAAAAGTTAAATATAGAAAGAGATATTCTTTCTTGAATAGTAGAATCACATGATATTTCATGAGGTGGTAATAATGATGTGCAGAATGAATTACAAGGATATTTAGAACCAGAAATAGACTTATCATATTTAACAACAATTATAGATAACTCGATTTCTAATACTTCTGTTGATACTAAACTTCAAGATCTAGTAAATAAAAAGAATTCTTTAGAAGAAGAAATAAAAATTTTACAAAATATTAGTGAAACTTGATCAGATAGTGAGAGGGAAGAAATACAAAGAGAGATAAATGATTTAACTTTGGCATTGAATAATCTAAAATCACAGGTTGTTTCATATTATAATAACACTTTAGATGCAAGCTCTAAAGTACTTTTAGATTCTACTAAATCTAGTCATCGCAAAAGACAGGAAGCAAAAAATATTTCACTATGAATAAATAGTTCTTGATGAGTTACAAATAAAACATATGATGAAATACCTAAAAATAATATATCTGACTGAATATCATATCTTAAACAAGAATTTAATGAATTATCAAATGAGTTAGAACTTTTAAGACAGGATAAAGAGGAGAAAAAGTCAAGAATGGATGATTATTATGAAAATACATTTTCTCCAGCAAGGGATAACTACTATGATATAGTAAGGATAATAGAAGAAGCCAAACCATATAAGGATGATTATGATTCATTGTTAAATGAGATTAAAAGCTTATGAAGACTAAAATATTTATGACTAAAAGTGTGAAATATTATAGATTTTAAATCAGTTCAAGCTGCAATAAACGATATAAATGATAAAATTTCTATAAAATGAGTACCTGATTTAGCTTATAACCCATATAAACCAAATTCATATTATGATACTTCTCTATCTAAAGAAGAAGACTTAAATATATTTGGTGAGAATTTTAAAGTATATGTTTTGTATTCTAAATCATGATGATACCCTGCTGGATTATGATTTCGTGAAAATAATACTCTTAAAAAAACAGAACATGTTAGAAATAACCAACATAAAGTAGAAGTTGTAAATTATTATTGAAGAAAATTTGAACAGAAAATATTATTACAAAAGTTAAACTCTTTAAAAGCTATAGAAACAAAACTAAATGATTTAAAAAATCAATTAAAAAACAAACTAAATAGTTTTGGTTCAACAGAATCAAACTATAGAAATAAATATAATCAGATAAAAAATGCTTACGAAGAAGCAAAAAGTTTTTATAATATAGCAAAATCTGATTATAATGTAGCTAGTAATTTATTACATGAAAAAGAAGCCAAATTATCATTATGTGAATCAAAATTAAAAACTTATTGAATTAAGCTTGAAGATATCGCTTCAAAAGAATCAGAAATTGTACTAAAGGAAGATATTCTTATTGCTTATAATTATCCTAATCCGGAGCCTCCTTCTTATTATGTTGCTATGGAACCAGAAGAAAAGAAGCTATATCTTTCTAATTTAAAAGTTGATTTAGTTGAAGCCAAAACTTTTGTAAATGAAGAACTAGAAAGGCAAATGTCAAATATAGAGGTTGATTATACAGAAAAAATAAGTACAGGAAAATATGACTTTACTGGTTCGTGATATTATAATCCTTATTCAATAATGACAGATATATCATGAGCAATACTTAATAATGAACCTACTGTTAATGATGATAAAGATTGAACTTTACAGAAAAGATCACAATGAGATTATACTTTATATTTAGAATATTTTTGAAATAAAAAATGAGATTACAAATATCCTATAACTATATGGTGAGAAAGTAATTCTTGATTAATATCAACAAAGAAAATAAAGGTTTATTCCTTAAAAGAACTAGAAGACACTAGTGAAGTGTGAGTTCTAAATAAAATATGAATAGCATTAAGAGGAATTAATAATCTTTATGATAGTTGAATTCCTAAAGAAAATATAGATGAAAAGTTTATAGAAAATTTATGATGAAAGGACAATATTCAAGAAATATTATATAGTGAGGAATTTGTAAATAAACTCGTGAACTTTTGATTAAATTATCATTTTAAAAAAATAATTAATGCATGATTAAGTAAAGAATATTCAAAATGATTCTGAGAATGAATAAAAGATTGAACTATTTGAATTATTTCTCAACCACAAGATTTATATAATTTATGAAATGAGACAATTAATTGAACAAAGGATTGACTAGAAAGATTTGCACATATAGTCTGATTATGATTACTAAAAGTATATGATACTATATCAAATAGTGATACTTCAAACAAAATATATCAAGCCTGATTAGAAGATATTTCAAGTAGATGATGGGAACTACAAAAAGAAATTAATGATGTAGTAAACAAATTTTTTGCTTTGGAAGATCAAGTAAGGTATCTAATATGAATGTTAGAAGTAATAAAGCCAAGTCAGATGGAATATTATAAGTGATATCTAGAATGATATACTTCAACATTAGTTTCCGAAGCTATTTGAATTTGGTATTTAACAAAAAATTTAAAAACTTCGTATCAACAAGTTATCGAGAGTACTCCTTATAAAAGGTTTATAAAAACATTACAAGAGTTAGAATTACAATTAAAAGTTGCATATGAGATTAATAAAGTTACAAGAAATAAAATAGATTTAGATGTATTTAAAAATCTAGAAAACTGAAGAAAACTATATTGAGATTCTTTTGACGATACTTTAAAATCTATATATATATTATGAAATAGATATTGACCAAAAAAAGTATCATTATATCATATAATAAATTGAGAATGGGATAAATTATGAAATTTAAAGTGATGACTTCATAGTATGAAGAGAGTTGAATATTTATTAAAAGAAGCTAAGATAAAGGTTAAGTATGTTACTAAAGAGTGGATTGATGATAAATGAAAATTAAATAGAGAATATTCTGAAGAGTTAGGTTATGATGAATATATGTCTTTGTCAGATATTCAAAAACAAAGAGTAAAAATAGTAAATCTATCAACTAATAAAACATCTATATTAAAAAACTTATTCCCAAGAACATTTACAGATGAAGATATAGCCTTAGCACTTAAACAAGCAGAAAATTTGATAAAAACATGAAATAGTTGAAAACTAGTTAAAAACTTAGATGAACAAACTTTTATAAAGTATTGTAAAGAAGGTTGAATATTTAATTCTTGAGATGATCAATATAGAAATCTTTTAAATAAATTTAGAAATTGATGAGAAATTAATTTATGAGATTTTTGATATACTTTTAATAAACATATTTATGAATATAAGTGATTAGATATTGAGATATGAGGTAAATATATTAATTGAGAGTTATCAGAAATAGTAAAAACAATATATCCTTAAGTAAAAAAAAAAATGATTAATTTAAACAATTTAAGACAATGGTTTATAGATATAGATAATCTAGATGAATTTTCTTTAGATAGAGTTTATATAATAAAAAAAG
>PDTW01000062.1 GCA_002749055.1 Candidatus Altimarinota bacterium
AACTTTTTTCCTTCATATTCCTCATTAATAAGTTCTTCCAATGACATTACTTTTATTACTTGGTGTATTCTTAATACATCACTTTCTTCTCCATCTATACGTCCAATCCAATCCATAATTCTCCTTCTTTCCCTAATTAAATATTAAATCTTTATTATTTTACTTGCTATAATCTGCTTTTCTATAATAGTTTGCATATCTACTAAATTACCAAATAATAATCTTCCACTCAATTTGAAATAATCAGCACTTAGCTTACAAACTAAAATTTCAGTTCCTCTGTCTTGCAATCTTTTTAAATAAATATTAGTGCTTGTTTTATCTCTCAGAAGTAATACTGCCTTATTTATTAAAATAATTGTTTTCGGAATTATATCAAATTTTGAAAGAGTATACAAATATTTTTCCATAATAATTTCACCCAAGTCATCTTCAGAATTTCCCACTGTAGATGAAGTCAATAAAAATAGTATCCCCTCATTTTCTTCTAAATTTTTAGAACTAAAAATACTTACTGTATCTTTTGAAAAATATGTACTATATCTCATTGAACACCTCCAAAAATTTATTTTTTTTATCCTATCATAATTTTTATTATCTTCCAATATAACTTGTTTACTTTCACTAATTTTTTACTAAACATTAACAAAATTTTGTATCAAAAATAAATAAATAGTGGTATAATCACTTTGAAGATTTTAAATTTATTTTTACAGGAGGTTATTTTTATGTTTAAAAAGTTTACAAGGGTTTGTGTTAATCTTGTGCAAAAGTATCTTCCAGATCCGTTTCTTTTTGCAATTATACTGACAATTATTGTTTTTATCTCAGCAATGTTTGCAACTGAACAATCTGCTTTTAAAATCGCAGGACATTGGTATAATGGTTTCTGGAAATTACTTAAATTTTCTATGCAAATGGCATTAGTTTTAATAACTGGACATACCATGGCAAATGCACCTATAATAAAAAAAGGTCTTGATAAATTAGCATTTGCAAAAACTCCAACTCAAGCTATAATTTTAGTTACATTTGTTTC
>PDTW01000063.1 GCA_002749055.1 Candidatus Altimarinota bacterium
CGTTGGTATGATGATGTTGATGGTAGGTATATTTCACAAGACCCTATTGGGCTTGAAAGTGGTGAATATAATTTGTATCTTTATGTTGGGGATACGAATGGTTGGGTTGATGTGTTTGGGTTGGCTAAAGCATATGGACCTAAAAATAAGAAAGGAATTGCAAATGGAAAATCTAAAAAAAGAAGAGTAAGACAAATATTTGACCAAGTTAAACAAAAAAAAATATCTAATCCTACAGAATTTAAAAACAGGAATAAAACATTACCAACCCATACAACTGATGGAAAACCTATAAAATATACTGAACACGATTATGATTATAAAACACCTACAGAAATTCAACGTGCTAATGGTGTTGATAGAGGTGAAAAAAGGGTCGTTATAGGAGATGATGGTAGTGCTTATTATACAAATGATCATTATAAAAATTTTGTTAAAGTTATTTAAGTATGAGGAAAATTAAGTTAGAGTTTAGAAAAGTTATAACAGAAAATAGTTTTTTCAATACTATGAAAGTAATGTTTTTACTACCTAATTATTTCAGTTATAACTATGATTCATTAGATGAATGTATGAGAGATTTGTCTTGGATTGAAGAAGATAATATATTAGTTAAAGTTGAAAATTTATCAAATGTAAAGGATAAGAACATAAATTTATATAACAAAATAATAGAGAGTATTGAAATTTATACTAAATTTTGGGACAATTCTAATAAAAAAAGTGTGAGATTTATTATTGATGATGATTGATCACAGTACAAGCAAAGGCATTATAACGAGAAGAGGACAAGAGAGCCGATAAACTGATAAAATACAATCAAAGTACTATTATTTGTAATAATTTTGAAAATAATTTACTATAAAATATATTAGGATATATGGATAAATATATTTATTTTTTGACTTCTATAATTGTGTGTAATTGCAAGTATTTTATTTATAATGAAATTATTGATTTTGTTAATTGCAAAAAAATACCTATATTTGCCATACAAACTTATTCTTTTCTTCCTCCTCCCAAAGCA
>PDTW01000061.1 GCA_002749055.1 Candidatus Altimarinota bacterium
ATGATGATGTGGGTTGCAGCATTTGGTGGAGTAATGAGAAGTATGAATGCTTTCGAACCTATATCTAGTTTAGTTAGAAGAATCTCTGGTTCAGTAAAACAATTAATGTTTTGGAATGCAACTTTATCTATATTTGGTAATATGGCTTTAGCTGATGAAATGGCACAAATAGTTACAATAGGTCCAATCATAAAAGAATTAGTCGAAGAAAATGTAGAAGGTTCAGAAGAAGATTTATATACATTGAAACTTAGAAATGCGACATTTGGTGACGCAATGGGTGTATTTGGATCTCAGCTTATTCCTTGGCATGTTTACATAGCTTTCTATGTGGGAATAGTATCTATAGTATATCCCTTATACAAATTCCAACCAATGGATATAATTAGATATAACTTTATAGCTATGGTGGCAGTTGTAAGTATGTTAACTCTTACTTTAACAGGACTTGATAGATTCATACCATTGTTCGCTTTACCAGCTGAACCAAAAGTAAAATTGAGAAAATCTGATAAATAATATATATAAAAATTGGTTCTATTACAACTGGTGTTGGTAAAAAATCAATAAAGAACTAATAAGAAAATCTAATCAAATAAATTTGCTAAGATTTTCTAAATAAATTTTCAAGTAGTTCCAGATTTTATGTCTGGAACTATTTTTCTATGCTATTAAGTTTGACATTAATAAAATTCTATTTCTAAAATTAGAAAACTTTTTATAACCATAAGCTGTATGCTTTAATACTTTTATTTTTCTGTTATTTCTTTCTATACAACTATTAAAATAAGGCAATGTTAACGATTTTTTTATTGAATCTAAATATTTTTTATATGTTTTAAAGGTTGTTTTAATATATTTATCTTCGATATTTCTATAATTTTTTTCTATAACTTTTTTAAATTTATCAAATTTTCTGTCTCTTATCGCGATAATTATTTCCTGATATACATCATAAATTTTTCTTAACTCTACATTGGATTTTAATATTATATCGACCATACCCTCTTCAGATAGATAATAGAACTTATCAAAAATATATATGGAAAATAGATTTCAATAACTATATTTTCAACATTTTTTCTTAAAAAAGATAAAATGAATAATTTTATTTTTAATCTCTTTATTTTCTTCTTCTGAAATTTTTAAAACTTTAAAATTCTTTTCTTTGATATTTAATAAATTTTTGATAAGATTATTATGAGACAAGTAAATTATCTTCTTTAGTTTGTTGTGCTAAACATTATAAATAGAGAGAGTTATAACAGATTGATTTCTAATCTATATAACTCTCCCTTTATTAAAACTAAATATTTTCTAATTGTGTTTTATGCATATTAGCGAATATACCATTATTTGCTATAAGCTCTTTTGAAGTACCATTTTCGGTTACCCTACCATCTTTTAAGACAACTATATTATCAGCATCAACCACTGTTCTCATCCTATGAGCAATTATTATAACTGTTTTATCTTTTATAAGTTCAGAAATCCCTGCTTGAATTTTACTTTCATTTTCTGCATCAAGTGAAGCAGTTGATTCATCTAAAAGTATTATAGGAGAATTT
>PDTW01000001.1 GCA_002749055.1 Candidatus Altimarinota bacterium
AAAGTATTTATAAATTATTTAAATGAAAAAAAGGTAATTGAAAATCTAAAAAATAAAAATTATCTTGTTTATACAACTGAAATAAAAAAACATTCTGATATAAATTTTTCCAAAGCAAAGTCTTCATTCATAATCAAAAACTTTTTAAACTGAAACAGAAAAAAAGCTATAGAAATGTTGTATAACTCAATACAAAATGAAATTTATATACTTAATAATACTCATCTTGATACTGTAAAATTTTTCAACTTTGAGACTAGATTAAAAATCTATATTAGTTTACTTGAGAAATATATAAAAAATAATAAATTATCTATGTATGAGAGAAAAAAATTTAAATTAATGCTATCAAAAAATAAACTAGAAGACAATTTAATGAAAAAATCTCTTAAAACAAAGTATTTTGAAATGGTAAACAAATTTGATGAGAAATTCAAAGATAATTACAAAAAAAATCTAAAATCAAATGATATGCTTAGTAAAGCTATATTTAATACCAAAACTTTCCTATTTGTAAATTTTAAAGAAACTAAAGAATTATATAAAAAGTATTCCAAAGAAACTTTAGAACAAAAAAAACTTAGTTATAAAAAACCCAAATTACCTTTAGATGTAAAAAACTATATTTGAAAAAAAATAATATGAAAATATATAATTGATTATAGATATAGGTTCAAACAACATGAGAAACTTAAAGAAAAAATAGAAAAAATAAAAAATAAGTTATAAAAAAATGAAAAAAGAATATTCTCTAGCATTAGGTTGATGAGCAGCTATATGATTATTGCATATATGAATAATAAAATATATAGAAGAACAAAACATAATAATAAAAGAAGTTTCAGGAACATCTATGTGATCAATAATAGCTAGTTTATATGCCTTATGAATTAGTAGTAAAGAAATGCTATCTTTTGCTGAAAAAATAAAAATGCTGAAAATGCTTGACCTAGATTTATCTTCTGGATTATTAAAATGAAATAAAATTGTAAAAAAACTTTATGAAATAATCTGAGATGAATTGATTGAAAAACAAAAAATCAAACTAAAAATTATAACAACAAATATCAGTACTTGAGAAAAAAAAGTTTTTACAAAATGAAAAATAATAGACGCTATAAGAGCAAGCATAAGCATTCCATGAATTTTTAAACCCCAAAAAATATGATGAGATTATTATATAGATTGATGAGTACTAAATAATCTACCTATTGAAGTTTTGGAATGAAAAAATATAATTGCAGTCTCAGCACTAAAAAAAATTGAGGGAAAAATAAAAGACAAAAAGAAACTTTTTTGACTAAACTTGAAAACTTGATTTTTTAATATGAATGCTCAAATTCTTGAGAGAGCACTCCTACTTATGATGAAAAGTAACGAATTAAAATCCCTAAAAACCAAAAACAAGAATATTATTTTTATTCATCCAGACACACCATGAATTGAAATATATAGCTTTAGTAAAGTTAAAAAACTGGTTGATATTTGATACAAAGAAATAAGCGAAGTTACAAAACTTTAATATTTATTGTCACAACAAGGACAATAATATGCAGATTTTTTTGAGTTTTTTGTTCATTTCTTCTTCTTCTTTCTAATTAGCATAATTCAGCCACAATCTCAACAAATTGGTAAACTCTCTTTAGGGACTTTTATCAAATCCATTGCTGACCTTCTGGTTCTTTTTATTAATTTATCCATAAAAGGACAAGAAAAACACTCATGATTATTATTACAATGAAAACAATATCCATTGTGATTTATTTCTTTAAGACTAGGTAATTTCTGTATTAAGTTCATAATAATTTCTTTATGTTATTCAAATACTTGAAAATAATTTCATTTTGAATAAATTTCCTTTCAATCTGGTGATACTAGAGCTGGGATAATAAAATCACATTTTCTAACATCTGCATTAAAATCAAGAAAATTTTCACATGGACAGGTTAAACATGTTGCATGTCAAAAAATCACTGACTTCTTATTATAATACATACACTCATTTCAAATATTTTTCGTGCTCGGCGTTGATATTTCAAATATTGGGCATCAATCATTTTTTACATCTCAATTCACTAATGGACAAGCATCAATACAATTATTAACACTATCTCAATCAGTATCTACTGAACAATTCCCTGTTCAAGAAACAACAATTTCTTTCACTGAAGTTCAAACATCTCCATTTTTATCAGTAACTGACAATTTAACTTGATAAGTTCAAGGGATTACATAAACATAATTAACATTTTTTCAATAATCTTTAGAACCATCTCAAAAATCCCATTCATAAACAAAACCTCATCAAGCTAAACTAGAATCTCACTTAAATTCAGCTAAAAATGGTGCATTTCATGTAGCAGAGTCTACTGATATAGAACTAAGTCAATTTCATACATAAGATTTTTCTGTGGGAGAATTTGAAGATATAACAGAAACAAGTTTGTTAAATTGATCTACTGTTATTGTAGCTTTTGGATTAATAGAATTAATATCATCTATAAGTTTATGAATTGATTTATTTCAAGAAATATCATATTCAACTACCTTATAATTAATTGCTTTTTGAAAAAATCAATAATACTCATACGGAGTTCCATCACTATTAAAAGGTCTAATATTAGGTGACAAATCAGGAAATGTTGTTCATGCAGTTATATCATCTAATACCTTTTTATTTTGACTATAAGTAAATATATTTGAATCATTCATTAATCTAGCTAATGCTTTTTCAAATGATTCTTGATTATCATAGGTATATGCAGTAACTTTGGAAGAATTAGTTACACCCAAAGTTATAATAACTAATAACAAAGCCAAAATAAATTTTTTAAGTATCCTCATAATTTAATATTTAAATTTAATCTAAACTATACATAACTATTCATGCTGCAACTGAAACATTCAAAGATTCTTTTTTTCATCTCATTGGAATAAAAAATACTTCATCTGATAAATCAAGTAAAGGCTTAGAAACTCAATCAACTTCATTTCACATAATAAGACAAACTTTTTCTTCTTTACTATTATTTAAATCTCTATAATCCGAAGCATTCTCAGTTAATTCCACAGAATATATTTTATATCACTTTTCTTTTAATATTCTAACATATTTTTCTGCATCTTCAAAATATTCCCAATTAATAAAATTTTCTGCTCATAAAGCAGTCTTTGAAATATCATTTCTTGGAGGATATGGGGTATATCAAGTCAAAACTAATTTATCAAATCATGAACCATCAGCATTTCTAAAAATAGCTCCTACATTTTGCATAGATCTAATAGATTCAAGTAATATAATTTTTTTTCTCATCATTATACAAGTTTTGAAATAAAAAAACCTCTTCTAAATATTTTTAAAAGAGGTTTATAAAATTCTTTTACAAATAATACATTATAACCGCAACTATTATTCACAACATACTACCAGCAAAAGCTTCACTTGGTAAATGTCATAAAGACTCTTTAAACCTTTTTTCTCAAATAGATTTATTTATAGCTCCAGCATGTAAACCTGCTTCAAACCTAATATTAATAGCATCAGATATAATAACAGCTGTCATAACTATAGAAACAGCAAATAAATCTGAATCTATACCATTTTTTATAGCAACAGCAGTAGCCAAAGAAACTATTAATGCTGAATGAGAAGAAGGCATTCATCAAGAACTAAAGGATTTTGAAAAATCCCATTTTCATGTATATTTTTTTATTAATACTGTTTTTATAAATACTGCTAACAAAAAAGAAACTGCTGGTATTAATATCAAATTTTCGTAAAAAATATTATACATTTATCCTGATATTAAAAATTATTTTACATCTATTATTTTATACTCAAATTTTCAAGAAGGAATATTTATTTTAATCAAATCTCACTTTTTTTTACCTAATATTGCTTTTCAAATTGGAGATTCATTTGAAATCAAAGGTGTTTCAGCTAAAATATCAGACTCTGTAGTTCAAACAACCTTATAAACAACTTCCTCATTATCATTTAAATTTAATATAGTTACAAAATTTCACATATTTACTCTTCATTCCTTTTTGTCAGAATCAGAGATAATTTCTACATCTTTTAACTGTAACTCTAGTTCTGAAATTCTAACCTCAACTTGAGCTTGCTCATTTCTAGCCTCTTCATACTCAGCATTTTCAGATAAATCTCAATACTCTATAGCTTCTTTTAGTTTTTGAGCAATCTCTACTCTTTTAACTTCTTTTAAATGTTTCAATTCATCTTCTAACTTTAATAGTCAATCTTGTGTTAAGTAAATTTTTGCCATAATTAGTTTTGTTAAAAATTATTTTTCTAATTTATTTATTAAAATTTTTTTTATGTTTTTATACTCATCTTTGTGAATTTTCAATCAAAAAAGTATTCATCTATTACTTATAACAATTCTAGTATAATTATCTTCAACTTCTTTATTAAGATTTATATAAAATGATTTATCTCAAAAATTATTTACTTCATTTATAGTGAAAGGTAAATCATAAGTCAGAACATTAAATATTTCATAAATCTTTTCGTAACTTCATATAGGAAAAAGATAAACAGTTAACTGATCGCTATAATATTCAAAATAATCATTAGGATATTCACTTGTTAAATCAAAAAGACTTGTATGTATTTTTATTTTATAAGTTTCATATTTTTTAAACAAATCTAGAATTTTTAAATATTCTTTTCACAAATAAATTTCTTGTTTGACTTGTTTTTTTTCTTCTTCTCTAAGAATAACCTGGAGTTTCTCTTCCAAAGAACCCTTATCATTTGTTTTATCTTTTTCAATATCTTTTTCTAAAATCTTATTAGCAAGTTTGTCATCTTTTTCTTTTAATGCTTTTTTCCTTTTCTCAGAAATCATATTAATATAATCTTCCTTAGTTTTTTCATTTGATAAAGAATAAAACTCATCATTTATATTTTTTTGTTCTACATATATATTGTTGTCAGGAGTCTTTATTTTTTTTACAAAGAATTTGTAATCATCATTAAAAAAATATAATATAATGTTTGCTAAAAATAAAAATACAACTAGAAAAAGAATTTTAATATAAACATTCATAAAAAAGTTTTAATCATTATTACTTACTCTTATTTGAGAAAATTCTAATTCAATAGGAGTATCTCTTCAAA
>PDTW01000002.1 GCA_002749055.1 Candidatus Altimarinota bacterium
ACTAAGAAAGTTTCTGTAAATAAATTTAATAAAAAATCAGGTTTTGTTAATAATAATGGTAGAAAATCTAATAGAAAAAGAAATAAAAATTCTTTTGATTATAGTATATTTGATAGAACGGTTTATGATTGATATAGTTATGATGATATAAAAAAAGTACAAGGGATTTTTAAAGATTTGAAAGAATATTCATGATGAATTACTTGAGATTATAAAGATATAAAAGATACAATTATTTCTTATCAAATTTCAAATAATATAATAAAAACAAGAAATGATATGTGAGCTGGTCGGTTTTGACCAAAAACTAGATTACAAGCAAAAAACGATTATGAAAACTTTTTAAAGAATTGATGAAAGGTATGAAGTTATGATAATGAACAAAAATATGTAAATAATTCTGTTATGGATAATTCTAGGATAAAAGTTAATAAGGTTGATAGAAAGAATATTTTAACAAGAGAAGAAATAGAAAATAGGGAAGTAGAAGAATTTTTAAAAAATAATTCTATAAATTTAAAATTAGAAAATATTTGATGAAATATTCAGGTTTGAAAAACTTTGAAACTTAATTTATTTATAAAAACTAAAAGGTGAAGATTATTCAAGTGAAATATGCCTAAATGAATTACATTTACTGTTGATAGGACAAAAGTAAACGTATTTCCTGAGAAGTTGTATTATTTTACAGATTGAAGAAGGGATATAAAATTAACTTGATTAAAAGAGGGAAATACTGTCTTGTATGTAAAAATATGAAGTAAGGTAATAAAAACTTTTAACTTAAAGGTTTTTAACTCTTGAAAAGTTACTTATCCTAGGAAATGACAAATATATTGAAATAATAGTGTAGTTATATGAGATAAAAAAACATGATTAATTTTATTCAGGGATAAAAATAATAGGAAGTTGATAAATTTTCCATTTTGATGAACATATAAATTAAAAACTAATTCTTGAGTAAAGATTTGTATAAAAAGATGAACTATGAATAATATAAGGAGAATATATAGGTATTCTTGTTCAGAAAAAGATTATAAAGATTATGTGGACTTCAGCTATAATGATACTGTTTGATGATTGTTAGTTTTTGATTATAAAGTTTTGTCAAAAAATGCGAAGATAGAGCTTATTAATAATTATAATAAAAAATTATTTTCTTCTAAAAATATATTAGTCAAGAGTCCTAATGGATTAAAGTCAGATTATGTTTATAAAAAGGAAGTGTTAGAAATGCTTGAGAAGTGAGTTGTTTGATGAATTAATAAATGATATTTCTTGGAGAATAGAGAACTTACACAATCAGATGCTAATGATTGGATAATTAATACACTAATTAAATTAAAATCTGATGTTGTAGATATTAAGCTTAGAAAAAATATTAATAATAATATTGCAATCCTTAAAAAAGAAAATTTAAGTAAATTTAGACCTATAACAAGAAAAGATTTTTTAGATAAAGCCTATAAATACCTGATTTTTAACAAAACTCCAGTTCAAATATCCATTGAATATAGAGATTTGGATAATTATGAAAATAAAAAGATAAACACTATATTTAATAAAAATTCTACGTGGAAAGATAGGTTCTGAGAGAATTATTATAGACCAGAAACTAATATGACTAGATGAGAATGAGCATATTTTTTAAGTAAGCTTTTGAAAAATAATTCTACTATATATTTATCAAAAAGATAAAAAATTACTTTAATAATTAATATAAATTAATATGAACAAAATAGAAAAAAATATATATAATACACAGTTGCACCCTGATTCTGCAAAAATAGATCCTAGTGTACAAAATGAAATAGATTCAATAAATACTGAATTAAAAAATTTATTGAAATAACTTAAAAGTCAAAAATAAAAATAAATTTAATTTAATTAAAAAATATTATGAATGTTTTACAAAAAGAAATGTATGAAGTTCAGAAAAATCCAGAAAATGCTAAATTAACTCCAGAAGAGATTAGAGCTTCACATGATACAGCGGTTGCTACTATGAAATTAAATGAGCTGATGGAATGAATAACAACAGCTGAAAAGATTGCTTCTATAAGAGAGGAAGTTGCCACAAATATTGAAGATAAGCTTTGAAAACTATTTTGAATTTCCCCAGATAAAATGCAAGAACTACATAAATTAGATTGAAGAGAGACTTAATTATCTCTAAATAAATTTTCTAAAATAAAAAAAGTATATATAATAAGAACATATTTTTTATTTATAAAATATGTTCTTATTTTGAGATTATATAATTTTGATAGTTTCAGTTTTATTCTGAATAATATGAATATTTCTTTGAACAAAAACTCTTTATAAAATTTATTTTTGAATGATATTTGGTTTTTTGCTTTTTTTGGTATTTAATTTGCAAATCGAATTATTAGAGTTAAAAAGACCTGAAAAATTGAGTGTAATAGAAGATTTTGTTATGAAAAATAAAGGGTTTTGCTTATCTTCAGCTGCAATAAGTATTTTTCTTATTTGATTGTCTTTTGCTATTTGACTAAGAAATAAATCTAGTAATATGATCTCAAGTTTTGTTCTTGGTTTTTTTCTTTTTATTTTTTATATTGGTTTAAATAGTTATATAATAAAAAATTCATTTATTGAATTAACTTTTCTTAGGGATATATTTAGTTTTGTAAGTTCTAGTTATATTTTTATCTTTTTTACTAACAAACCTCACTATATTTTTATAATGATGATATTTGTTTTGTTTTGAAAAATAATTAATTTATTATTAATTTGATTTTGAGCTTATTTAATGGAAGTTATAAGAAATCTCTTTTGAGATTCGAATAATAAACAAGTAGAAGATGAAAAGTGAAACTCAGATGAAGAACCAAAGAAAAATAATCTTTTATGGTAAATTAAGCATCAATACAATTATATCACAAATATTTATTTTTATTAAATATTTTACATTGACATTTAGTATGTATATAATTTAATTATTTTTTCTAATTTTATATTTATATATTGATTAAAACACTTTTTAAATTATTCATAAATAAAGGGAAGTACATAATTTTTGTACAATAAAAAAAAATATACTTATTATACAAAATTATAAAACTAGAAGTTAACTTTAGTTATAAGCTAGCTTCTAGTTTTATTTTCTATAAGATAGAGTTAATTATACTGGTTAACATAATATAAGTTATGTGATATAGTATAATTATTAATTTTTATTATAAACAATAATACATTTATTTAATAATATAATTTTTTTAATAGCTTTTTTTAGTTTTTTTAAAAATTAAACTTATTATAAATATAAAAACTAAAATCAAAACTATTGTAGCTGAGCTAGTTGTTTCTAAATAATAAGATGAAAATAGTCATAATACCACTGATAATAAAGAAACTATACTTGAATATATAAATGTATTTCTCAAACTTTTAGATAATAATTTTCATATATTTGCTGGAATGATTAAAAAAGCTCAGATTAAAAGTATTCAAAATATTTTTATACTTAATCATATAAATATTGATAAGAATATTAAAAAGAATAAGTTATAAATATCTATGTTTATTCAGTTTGTTTTTGCAATATCTTGATTTAAAATAATGGATATAAAATTGTTTCTAAATTTAAAGAAAAATATATACATTATTACTAATAAGCTTAATAATATTATTATATCAGTTTTGTTTATAAATAATATATTTCAAAATAGAAAGTTATTTATATCAAGTGTAAGGTTATCTAAATATCATATAACAAATATTCATCATCATATTCATGCTTGGGATATTATTTCTTTGGTTGATTCTTTCGTTATAAAATTAGTTTTTTCCACAAAAAATATGATAATACTTGAAATAATTCAAAATGTGATAGCATAAACATAATAATTTCAGTTTAATAATAATGAAATAGCTATTCACAAGAATAAGAAATTGGCTATAGAATGAGTAATATTAGCCTCTTTTCTCATTACAACAAATACTCATAATATTGATGATAAAAGAGCGATAATAATTCATCAAATTAATGCATTTTGGAAGAAAGAATATGTTAGAATTTCAAACATTTTTAATATTTAAATAATTAATTATGGGAATGTTTTTTATGAGGATTGTGTTTGTATGGAGCTAAAAAGTCTCAAAAAATTTGTCTTATTTCTTCATTTTCTCATAGTTTAGCAGGAGTTCAGTGACAACAAAAATTATTTTTGTGCAAACATATTATATTGTCAGAGTTTTTATATACTAGATTCAAATTATGAGAAACTAATATTATTGATAATTCTGGAAATTTTTTTCTTATTTGAGATATAATTTTATAAAAATCCTCCTCTCATATAATATCTATTCAACTAGTAGGTTCATCAAGTAACACTAATTCTGGTTTTGATATTAATGCTGATATAATAAGTACTTTCTGGAACTCTCATCAACTTAGATTAACTATACTTTTATCTTTCTTTTTTTCCATACCAAATATCTTTAGATATTTCATTAGGTCTTTAGGAGTTATATTTTCATTATATACTTTTATAAATTCAGAAACAAAAGGGTAGTCTCCCCCTGCGAAAACTCACTATTTGGCTTGGTCTGTAAAGGAGGTCGAAAGCTAGGGCTGAAACCTAATTTGCTTTTCTCTGAGTGGCGCATCGTCCGATTTTCGGCAGTAACACTGTGCGGGTGGCACGCCCAGTCTTCCTGACGGAACGTAATAGTAATAGGGATAATCTCGAGCACGACAGGCATCGCGACAGTGTTGCTTTTCTGTGTCCATTTGTAACAAAAAGACAGCAAAGTAGATTATCATTGCGACAATAAACCACTTTGCTATAACGACTTCAAAGTCTGTCGGAATGCCGTCAGGTGCTCGCATGTTAAACTGTGAAAGTTAATCCTTCAAACGTTTATATTTAATGCGATGTGGCTGGTCTGCTTCAATGCCCAGACGTTTCTTGCGGTCGGCCTCGTAGTCAGAATAGCCGCCCTCAAACCACACGGTTTTAGAGTCACCCTCAAAGGCCAAAATATGCGTGGCGACGCGGTCTAAGAACCATCTATCGTGCGAAATCACCACCGCGCACCCTGGGTAAACCAATAACGCTTCTTCTAAAGCCCGCAAGGTTTCCACGTCCAAATCGTTGGTTGGCTCATCCAGTAGCAA